>JAOZMA010000100.1 GCA_029934555.1 Acidimicrobiia bacterium
CCCCCCCCCCACAACGAGACCCACGCGAATGAAGACACGAAAGAGACCCGCTCCTAAGGAGCGAGAGGCACGGTTCCTTCCGTACCTCCTGCTGCTCCCGACGCTCATCTTCGTCGCGGCATTCACCGCCTGGCCAACGATCCTTGCGTTCTATCAGAGCTTCTTCCGGCAACGTCTGAACATCATCAAATTCCGAGAGCCGACATTCATCGGTCTCGGAAACTACGTCGACCTCTTCACCGATGATCGGTTCCTGCGGGTCCTGAAGAACACCGCGATCTTCGTCGCCGTCACAGTCCCGGTCAGCGTACTTCTCGCCTTCTTCCTGGCACTGCTCGTCAACCGGAAGCTCCGAGCAATGGGGGTTGCCCGGCTTGCGTTCTTCTATCCGGTGATGATCCCACTCGTATCGGCCGCGACCGTGTGGCTCTTCTTCTTCACCCCGGACTACGGACTCTTCAACTCGGCCCTGCGATTCCTCGGATACAGCGGGCCGCAGAACTGGACCGGCAACCCGAGCCTCGCCCTCATGACAGTGATGATCGTCGTCATCTGGAAGAACTCCGGCTTCTTCATGATCTTCTATCTGGCAGGACTCCAGAGTCTCCCGGTTGATGTATTCGAAGCCGCAGCCATCGATGGTGCGAACAGCTGGCAGAGCCTGTGGAAGGTGGCGTTTCCTCTTCTCCGACGGACGACCTTGTTCGTGACAACGGTGGCGTTCATCGGCGCCTTCCGCGATATCGACCACATCTTCGTGCTAACACAAGGCGGACCGAGTGAATCGAGCAGTGTGCTGCTCTTCTATCTCTGGCATGTCCGCTTCGAGAACTCCGACGTAGGACAAGCCGCGGCGATCACGATGATTCTGATCGTCGTCCTCCTCGTCTTCACCATCTCGAACTTCGTCGTGTCTGAACGAGGGAGCAAGGATGTTTAGCACGGGACCAGCGCGTAGCTGGAAAGACTGGGTCTCCCGCTCCTCGTTGACCATCGTGACGATCGTTCTCGCCGTGTTGTGGGCGATACCGCTCCTGTGGCTGATCGTCGCCTCGCTGCGACCGCCGGGTAATCCGATGGGTCCAGGAGATGTCTGGTTCGCATTTCCGCTGACGCTGGACAACTTCGCGAAGGCCTTCGAATTGGCCCCATTCGGTCGCTACTTCGTGAACACCGTCGTGATCATCAGCATGGTGCTCATCGTGCAGCTCGTCACGATCACGCTCGCAGCGTTCGCGTTCGCCAGATACGACTTCCCCGGCAAACGATTCCTCTTCCTGTTCATCCTGCTGCAGCTGATGATCCCAACGGCGGTGCTGCTCGCCCCAAACTTCTCGACGATTCGCCAGTTGGGGCTCTTCGACACCCGTCTCGCCGTCGCGATTCCGTTCTTCGGATCTGCATTCGGGATGTTCCTCTTACGCCAGGCGTTCATGAACGTACCGCGCGAATTGGTGGATGCCGGAGTCATCGACGGATGCAACTGGTGGCAGCTTCTCTGGAATATCTACATCCCACCGTCGACAGCAACATATGTCGCGTTCGGTCTGGCATCGGTCTCGTTCCACTGGAACGCGTTCCTGTGGCCGTTGATCATCACCAACAGCGAGCAGTCCCGCCCGCTCACCGCCGGGTTGGCACGATTCACGCAACTCGGCGAGATCGGCGCACGATGGTCGCTGCTCGCCGCCGCAACGCTCATCGTCGCTGCACCGATCCTGATCGTGTTCCTCATCTTCCAGCGAAGATTCATCCAGAGCTTCATGCACTCGGGAATCAAGTAGATGAGGTGACAGGCGACAGGCAGCTCTGCTCTACTGCTCTACTGCTCTACCCAATCCCGGCAACGGGACGGCTTGATCAACAACCAACGTGTACGTGTCCGGCACGTTCGCTATGAAGGGGCAGGCATCGAGACCGACACAGGTCGCTCCGCACGCCACTCCCGAGCAGGCGATGGCTTCGCCCTCCGTCACATCGGATGATGCGCTCAGCACCCCCTTGGCCGTGAGCACGCTGATCATGCCGTCGAGTGCTGGTTCGGATACTCCGATGCGGTGGGCCAGATCGCTCGAGCGGACAGGACCCCGCTCGGCGCGGAGTTCGTTGACGAGTTGGTCGAGGACCGTGGTCATAGCCCGAAGAGCTTCCCGCCCTGGAACACGGCAACGGCCATCACCCACGCCAACGCCGTCTGGACGACAACGCTGAACCACATCCAACGAGTGCCGATCTCGTGACGAATCGCAGCAACGGTTGCCATGCAGGGGGTATAGAGGAGGATGAACACCATGAACGCGACCGCCGCAAGCGCCCCATGGCCGCCGCTGCTCTCCTCGAATCCGGTCCTGATCGACGCGGACAGACTGCTGGATGCTTCGTTGTCCTCGGCATCCGTCAGATCGATCCCAACGATGCCGGGAACCGCCTTGACGGCATCGACGGCCGCCGTCCCGAGGCCGGTGAAGACCAGCCCGACGGATGTCAGGGTCGAAGGATCTTCGACCTCGTCGACTTCTTCGACGCCGTAGACCTGTGCCATTGTCCCGATGACAACCTCCTTCGCCACGAACCCCGACAGGAGGGCCCCGGTCGCCTCCCACGACCCGAAACCTGCCGGCTCGAGAACAGGAGCAACGAAACCTGCCGTGGCGGCGAAGGCCGAGTCGTCGACATCCGTGTCGGCGAAACCCCCCGATCCACCAACGGGAATCGCCATCAGAAGCCACACAACAATCATGGTGGCAAAGATGATCGAACCCGCCCCCCTGAGGAACGCCCGTGTCCGTGTCCAAGTGTGGAACCAGATCGATCGGAACGTCGGAAGCCGGTACGGGGGCATCTCCATGATCCCGGGCATCGGGTTCGTCTCGGGGAGCAAGGACCTCCTCAGCACGAACCCGATCACCATCGCGACCGCTATCCCGAGCAGGTACATCCCGAACACGGCCAGCCCGGCGTACCGCGGGAAGAACACCGAAGCCATGATGACGTAGACCGGCAGTCTCGCCGCGCAGCTCATGAACGGCACGAGCAGGGTGGTGAGAACCCGATCCCGCTCGTTCTCGAGAGTCCGGGTGGCGTACACGGCCGGGACGCTGCACCCGAAACCGACCATCATCGGGAGGAAGCTCTTTCCCTGCAGACCAACGGCCCGCATGGAGCGGTCCATCACGAACGCCGCTCGCGCCATGTAGCCGCTGTCCTCGAGGAACGCCAGCGCTATGTAGAGCGACAACAGCACAGGTACGAAGACAAGGACCGCACCGACGCCCGCGATAATGCCGTCGACCACGAGGCTCTCGATCCAGGTGCTCCCGAGGCCCACCGCGTCCATGAGGCTCCGGGCGAGATGACTGATTGGCCCAGAGACGGCGCCGTCTACCCAGTTGAGAAACGCGCCGGCAACATCGGTGGTGATCTTGAAGACAACCCACATCGCTGCGAAGAAGATCGGGATGCCGAGGAAACGGTTCGTCACGACCGCGTCGATTCGATCGGTGCGGGTTCGCTCCCTCACTTGAGTCGTGTCGGTGACCGCCACGACGATGTCGTTGGCCATCTGGTACCGAGCACCCGCAATCGCAGTGTCGGCCGAAGTTCCCATCGTCGAGCGGAGGCCGGTCAACAGTTCGTCTCGCGCCCGCAGCACCGGACCGCTCCCGGACAGCTGGCCGATCTGCTCGGCAAGGCCCGGGTCTTCATCGATGAGCGAGACCGCAAGCCATCGAGCATCGAAGTGCTCGGCGATCTCGGGCGAACCCTGGATGACCGATTCGAGACGGGCGATCGCCGCTTCGACCTCAGTCCCGTAGTCGATCCTGAAAGCGCTCACAGCGCCCCCTCCCAATCAAAGACGCCGACGATGGCGTCCTTGAGCTCTTCAAGACCGGTACTGGATCGAGCCACGGTGGAGACCACGGGGACCCCCAGTTGGGCGGAGAGCTCGGCGGCGTCGACCTGGATACCGCGAGACGACGCGGCGTCCAGCATGTTCAAGTCCAGGATCACCGGTACGTTCGTCTCGAGAATCTGGACGACGAGGTAGAGATTGCGTTCGAGGTTCGCCGCGTCGACGACTACGACCGCCGCGTCCGGCACGCCGCTCACCAGGTACTCCCGGGCGACAATCTCCTCAGGCGACGAAGCATTGAGGCTGTACGTACCAGGGAGGTCGACGATCTCGACGACGTGACCCTCGTGGGTGAAGGACCCGTGGGCCCGGGCGACCGTCTTGCCGGGCCAGTTCCCGACGTGCTGTTTGGCGCCGGTGAGCAGGTTGAAGATCGAGGACTTCCCTGTGTTGGGGTTCCCGGCGAGAGCGATCTTCAGCTCGCCACTGTTCTCAACCATCACGTGACTTCCCGAACGATTACGAGATCCGCGTCACTGCGCCGGATTGAGACCCGCGACCCCATGACCGCGTACTCAACCGGATCCCCGAGCGGAGCCGTTCGTATAGCAGTTACGCGCGTGCCGGGAACGAAGCCCATCTCCACGAAGCGCCTCACGCCGACATCGGTGCTGTATCCCATCACAATTCCATCCGAGCCAATCGGAAGATGCCCAAGGGGGACGTCGGTGCCTACCATCGCTTCTCCGTCCACGGCTGGGCGCCCTCTCATTGTTGAATCTCCACAAAGATGCCTTCGACGAGTTCGGGTCCAAGATGCACGCAGTCGCCGTCCACAGCCACGATCCGATCGCCGCGTTTGCCCACACCGAGTACCTCGAGCGTTGCCCCCGTCGTGAGCCCCTGGTCGATGACGAAGCCCGCAAGCGGTTCCGGCAGAGCACTTGTTACCACCGTCGCCAGGGTTCCCGCCGAGAGCGAAGAGAGCGTTTCGGCATGCGGGGATGAAGCCCGGTCACCGGCGATTGGGATCGCACGTCCGGTCGGTCCGGCTTCCGGATGACCGAGGAAGCCGGACAGGAGGTCGGCAACCTCGTCGGGCGTCACATGTTCGAGATCACAAGCCACGTCGTCGGCACGTGCGGGGCTCATTCCGAGCTTCTCGAATAGGAACACGCCCCAGAGCCGGCGACGGCGAAGGATCGCAGAGGCCACGACCCGACCGAGCTCGGTGAGGGACACGCCGCGGTACGGCTCGTAGTCCACGTAGCCGCGAGCATCGAGTTTGCGGATCATCTGGTTGACCGACACACCGGTCACATCGAGTTGTGTCGCGACATGGGACATGGAAACCGGCTCGGTGCGGCCATCCTCGATCGCTCGTGCGACCGTGATGAGATACATCTCCTCGGCTTCCGATGTGCTCGATTGATGTTGAACCATGCCTACAGATTCCCGTCGTCGATGTTTAGGCATGACTTATCATAGCCTTGGAACAAGGACACCGATCCGTTTCACGATGGCATCGGTATCCGGCTCTTCGGATATGGGCGGGTGTGACGATGTGAGGCCGGCAGTGAGTTGGGTGAAGCCTTGGGACGTAGCAGGAAGTACGTATGACGTAGTACGAAGTACGACTCCGAGGCCTCCTGCCCGTGGGTTGCGTCGTGCAGCTATGCCTTCGCACGGGTACCACGCGAACACCTCGAAAAGCGAGAGTCCCCCCTTTGTTCGGGGTCGTACTACGCCGTACGTACGACGTACTACCGCCTGATGTCTCCCCGGTTCTGGCCGACCCCGCTCATTTCCGAAGAGCGGCCAATCGCATCACCGGCAGCTGACCACTCCGTGTCGAGCCGGACATGGACCGTCCACAAACTCCTCTCGGAACCCCGCCGACCCGCGTATGGTCCGTGCAATGCATGAACTCATTGGAACCTGGCGTCTCGTCGAATGGACGTTCACCGTGAACGATTCGCGTCCAACGCATCCGTGGGGTGGGGACCCGGTCGGCCTGCTCACCTACACCGAGGATGGACGCATGAACGCGTCGCTCATGAGCATCGGAAGACCGTCGACGCCGACACGAACGCTGAGTGCCGCACCGATCGATATCCGGGCCGCCGCTGCTGCCGGCTACCTCTCGTACGCCGGCACGTACACGATCGAGGACGACGACGTTCTCCACCACATCGAATTGAGCCTCATGCCCAACTGGGTTGGCAGAACGGAGCGTCGACACGTCGATTGGCTGCCGGTGTCGAACGGAGAGGATCTGATCCTTTCCACGCCACCGACCCGAACCGACGGTGGGCGAACCGCCGTGAACCGTCTCCGATGGGAGAGAATCCCGCCGGTCCTGGAAGCCGACAGTGGTGGAAAGCCCACGGGCCACTCGAACGACAGGTAGCCTCGGAACAGCCTCACCGCTAGCACCTGAGGACACATGGCAAGATCCAGCGGAAGATCATCGATCCAGCAACCGTTCGTGCAGAAGCGCTCGATCGGCCCATGGAAGATCGTCTCCGGGATCATCCTCGTCGTCTTGCTCCTCGTCCTCGCCTTCTACGGCCTCGGCGGCTGGCATTTCTCGAACGAGATCAACTCCCAGGCGTTCGAGGTACACCCGCCGGAAGCACCCACATTCGACATCACGCTCGACAGCGTCGAAGCCGATGCGGTCGTTCTGCGGGCCGATCCAGACGCCGAGAACTTGACAGCGGACGGTCGATTCGGTCTCCTCACGGAGGCGGAGACATCACTCGTCGATGGAATCATCAGCGCCGAGACGTCCGGCGGTGTGTCAACGGTGCGACGCTCCCGTGTTCCGGACGAATCGATCCCTGCGGCCGGCTCGGCCGTTCGACTCGATTCCTTTGTGTGGCCGGGCGATCCGCAAACGGCCCTGGGGCTCGCATTCGAAGAGATCGAACTCGAGGTCGAAGGCGGGCAGGCCGGTGCCTGGTATCTGGAGGGTTCGTCCGACACGTGGATGATCTTCGTCCACGGCAAGGGCACCCAGCGGAACGAAGCACTGCGACTCCTTCCCGTGGCTGTCGAGCGGGGCTATCACGCCCTGGTCATCGACTATCGCAACGACCCTGGAGCCCCGCGGGACCCGTCGGGTAAGTACCAATACGGACTGACAGAGTGGAACGACGTCGCCGCTGCCGCACGGCACGCCAAGACGGAAGGCGGCCAGGACCTCATCGTCGTCGGGTATTCGATGGGTGGTTCGAACGTCATGTCGTATCTACTCCAGTCGCCGTTGCGCAATCAAACGGTTGCAGCGATTCTCGACAGTCCCGTCCTCAACGTCGAAGCGAGCGTCGATCACGGGGCGGAGCAGGAGACCCTCCCCCTGACGTCGATCGGCCTGCCGGAGAGCCTGGTCTCGACGGCAAAATGGCTTGCGAGTTGGCGGTTCGACATCGATTGGGAGGCGTTGAACTACGTGGAGCGGTGGCGGGACCTCCACACCCCGACGCTCATCATCCAGGGAACCGCCGATGACACCGTTCCGGTGGGACCATCGGCCGAACTCGCACGGATCCGACCCGACCTGATCACGCTGGTTACGCCACCCGGCGTCGGCCACGTGCTGGCGTGGAACGCCGATCCCGAAGGCTACGAGACGCTCGTGAACTCCTTCCTGGACGATCTGGGCGTTTGAGGCGGACAGCGGACAGCGGACAGCGGACAGCGGACAGCGGACAGCGGACAGCGGAC
>JAOZMA010000101.1 GCA_029934555.1 Acidimicrobiia bacterium
CTTCGTCTCTTAGGGCTGCGGCGGCTTCTCTGGCTTCTTCTAGGCCGCCGTCTGTCAGTCTTGCCCAGTCGGTGAGGAGGGTCACCTCGTTGCGGAAGATCTGGAGGAAACCTCCGTGGAGGCCTGCCGAGGTGATGCCATCTTCGTGGTGGACCACGACGGCTCCGGTGGCGAGGGCCGCCATCGTCGGCTCGTGATCGGCGAGGATGCCGATGTCGCCCTCGGTGGTCCTGGCGGTGAGCATCGTTGCTTCACCCGACCAGATCACCGCCTCTGGCGTCACGATGTCGACGTGGAAAGTGTTTGCCATCAGGCGGAGACCTCGAGCTCCTTCGCTTTCGCCTTCACGTCGTCGGCGCCGCCGACCATGTAGAAGGCCTGCTCCGGATACTGGTCCATCTCACCGTCCACAACTGCCTTGAACGACGCGACCGTCTCATCCATCGGCGTGTAGATGCCCTCCTGGCCGGTGAACTGCTCGGCCACAAACATCGGCTGCGACAGGAAGCGTTGGATACGCCGGGCCCTCGCCACGATGAGCTTGTCCTCTTCGGAGAGCTCGTCGATGCCGAGGATGGCGATGATGTCCTGGAGGTCCTTGTAGCGCTGCAGGATCTGCTGCACGTCGACGGCGACCTGATAGTGCTCCTCCCCCACGATCTGCGGATCGAGGGCACGGCTCGTCGAGTCGAGTGGATCGACCGCCGGATAGATACCGAGTGCGGTCAACGGGCGGGAGAGCACCGTCGTTGCATCGAGGTGAGCGAACGCCGTGTGAGGAGCCGGATCGGTGATGTCATCCGCGGGCACGTAGATCGCCTGGAGCGACGTGATCGACCGACCCTTCAGTGATGTGATCCTCTCTTGGAGAGTGCCCATCTCGCTGGCGAGCGTCGGCTGATAACCCACAGCGGACGGCATGCGTCCGAGGAGCGTCGACACCTCAGCACCGGCCTGAGTGAATCGGAAGATGTTGTCGATGAACAGCAGCACGTCCTGACGCTGAACGTCACGGAAGTACTCCGCCATCGTGAGCGCAGACAGGGCGACGCGGAGGCGCACGCCCGGCGGTTCGTCCATCTGGCCGAACACGAGCGCCGCCTTTTCGATGACGCCCGAGTCGGTCATCTCCAGGAAGAGGTCGTTGCCCTCACGGGTCCGCTCGCCGACACCGGCGAACACGGAGACACCACCGTGCTGGGTGGCGACCCGGTTGATCATCTCCTGGATGAGCACCGTCTTGCCGACACCGGCACCACCGAAGAGGCCGATCTTGCCACCCTCGAGGTACGGGCCGAGGAGGTCGATGACCTTGATGCCGGTCTCGAAGATCTTCTTCTGCGGCTCAACCTCGTCGAACGGGGGTGGTTCACGGTGGATCGGCCACCAGTCACCCGTGAAGTCGTGATCGGGTGCATCGAGAGCGACGCCCCACGCGTTGAAGATGTGACCGAGGGTCTGGTCGCCGACGGGAACCATGATCGGACTGCCGGTGTTGGTCACCTCGGCGCCACGCACGAGACCGTCCGTCGGCGCAAGGGCCACCGCACGGATCTGGTTGCCACCCAACTGCTGGGCCACCTCGCACTTGATGGTCGTCGTCTCGCCGCCGATGGTCAGGTCGACCTCGATGGCGAAGTTGATCTCCGGCAGACCGTCGGGCGGGAACTCGACGTCCACCACCGGCCCGGCCACCTTCACGATCCGGCCTGAGGGAAGTGTGCTCTCGCTCATTCGTGCTCCATCCTTGTTTCTCAACCGTCGCCGAGCGCCACAGCGCCGCCGACGATCTCTGAGATCTCGGTCGTGATCTCCGCCTGCCGGGCCTGGTTGGCCCCGCGGGTCAGGATCCTGGTCAGTTCTTCAGCGTTCTCGGTCGCCGCCTTCATCGCTCGCCGACGTGCGGCATGCTCCGATGCGGACGCATCGAGGAGGATCCCGAAGATCGACCCCTCGAGATAGCGTGGGAGAAGTCGGTTGAGGATCTCCTCGGGTGACGGCTCGAAGGAGTATCCGATCGGCACCGCTTCCTCTTCACCGTCGGTCTCGGGAGCGACGATCGGGAGCAGCGTCCGGTGGATCGGCATCTGGGTCAGCGCCGATATGTATCGGGTGGTGAACACCTCGACCGAATCGACGCTGCCCTCGACGTAGTCGTTCAACAGCACGTTCGCGATCATGCGGGCATCGGCGTACACCGGGAGATCGGTGACGTTGAGCCACGCATGCTCGATGTCGTACTTGCGGTAGCCGAAGTAAGACTGGGCCTTCTTACCGACGACGTAGACGCTCACGCGGCGACCCTGGGCAAGATGCTCACGGATCCGATACTCGGCGAGACGGATCACAGCACCGTTGTACCCGCCGGCGAGTCCGCGATCAGACGTGACAACGACGACACCGGCCGTCTTCACTTCACGCTCTTCCAGCAGTGGATGGGACGTTCCACCGGCGGCGGCGACGTTGCGGATCACCTCGTCGAGCTTCGCTGCGTACGGCCGGGCAGCGCCGAGGCGACTCTGCGCCTTGCCGATTCGCGCCGTAGAGATCAGCTCCATCGCACGCGTGATCTTCATCGTCGATTGGACGCTGCGGATCCTGCGATAGATCAGGCGGAGCTCAGCCGAAGCCATCGGGTGTTACGCCTCCCCCACCGGACGGCTGTGCTGGCCCTCACGCATCACCCGTGCGTCGACGTCTTCGGACAGCTTCGCCGCTGCGGTCTCGGCAGTGGTGTGACCGGGAGACGTCCACGAAGAGACAAAGGATTCGATGGCGGCGCTCATGGCCTCATCGTCCATCTCGCCGGTCTCGGCGATCTGGTCGAGGAGATGGCCGTAGCGGGTACGGATGTACTCACGCATCTCAGCCTCGAACGTATGGACCTCGGAGACGTCGACGGCGTCCATGAAGCCTTCGGTGACCGCGAAGATCGCCAGGACCTGCTCGGCGACCGGCAACGGATCGAACTGACCCTGCTTGAGGACTTCGACGACGCGGCGTCCACGATCGAGCTGAGCGAGCGACGTCGCATCGAGTTCGGACCCGAACTCGGCGAAAGCTTCCAGCTCACGGAACTGGGCGAGGTTGAGGCGCAACGGACCGGCGATCTTCTTCATCGCCTTGACCTGCGCCGCGCCACCGACCCGGGAGACCGAGAGACCGGCGTTGATCGCCGGACGGATACCCGAGAAGAACAGATCGGTTTCGAGGAAGATCTGCCCGTCGGTGATCGAGATCACGTTCGTCGGGATGTAGGCGGACACGTCGTTCGCCTTCGTCTCGATGATCGGCAGCGCCGTCAGCGACCCGGCACCGAGCTCGTCGGAGAGCTTCGCTGCACGCTCGAGGAGACGGCTGTGGAGGTAGAAGACGTCACCCGGGTAGGCCTCACGGCCGGGAGGACGACGCAGCAGCAGCGAGAGTTCGCGATACGCAACTGCCTGCTTCGACAGGTCATCGAAGATGACGAGAGCGTGCTCGCCGTTGTACATCCAGTACTGACCGATGGCCGAGCCGGCGTACGGGGCATACATCTGAAGCGCAGCGGCGTCGGATGCTGAAGCATCGACGACGACCGTGTACTCCATGGCCCCGGCCTGTTCGAGCGTATCGACGACCTCGGCAACGGTTGAGTTCTTCTGACCGATCGCGACGTAGATGCACTTCACGCCGAGACCCTTCTGGTTCAGGATCGTGTCGACGACGATGGCGGTCTTGCCGGTCTGACGGTCACCGATGATGAGCTGGCGTTGGCCACGGCCGATCGGTGTCATCGAGTCGATGGCCTTGATGCCGGTCTGGAGCGGTTCGCTCACCGGCTGGCGTTCCACGACCGACGGTGCCTGGGTCTCGAGGAGACGGGTCTCGGTTGCGTTGATCGGTCCCTTGCCGTCGATCGGGTTGCCGATCGGGTCGATGACCCGGCCCAGCAGGGCATCGCCGACGGGCACGGAGAGGACACGACCGGTCGAACGGACCTCGTCGCCCTCCTCAACGTGGGACGAGTCGCCCATGAGCACGGCGCCGATCGAGTTCTCGTCGAGGTTCAGTGCGACGCCGATGAGCCCACCGGGGAACTCGAGGAGTTCGGATGCCATCGCACCGGGAAGTCCCGCGACGCGTGCGACGCCGTCGCCGACCGACGTCACATATCCGATCGTCTCGGCTTCAACGGAGGGCGACCAGCCTTCCAGGTTGTTGCGGAGCGCGGCGGTGACGTCCGCTGCATTCAATGTCATTTCAGCCATCTGCCTAACCCCACTGCTCTCGTACATCGTCGAGACGGCCCTTCACAGAGCCGTCGAATACCGTGTCTCCGATCTTTGCGACCAGACCGCCCATGATGGACGGGTCGGTCACGACCATGGCCTGTACCCGCTTGCCCGTCGCCTTCGAGAGGGCGAGTTCGAGTCGGAGGATCTGTTCGGCATCGAGCGAAACGGCGCTCTTTACCTCGGCAACGACCGTGCCCTCTTCCTCGGCGGCGATCTCAGCGAGACGCGACGCCAGCTCGTCGAGGAACTTCGCCTGCCCGACCGCAACGACGAAGTTGATCGAGGCGACGACCGCGCCTTCGACGCGTATGCCAAGCAGTTCGGTGACGGTCCCCTGCCTCCTGCCGATCGGGATCCTCGGATCGCTCAAGACGTCACGCAGCTCCGAGTTCGCGGAGATCGTCTTCGCTGCGGCGTAGAACTCGTCGACGAACGCATCGACGTCGCCCTCGGCGCGCGCGATGTCGAACAGCGCTGCCGCGTACCCGTCGAGACGAGCCGAGTGTTCCGTGGCCTCCATCACCTAGTGCACTCCTCCGAGATCGTCGATATAGCGGTCGACAAGTTCACGCTGGCGCTCGTCATCGAGGCTGTCCCCGACGACCTTCTCCGCAACGGTGATCGAGAGATCTGCGACCTGGCGGCGGAGCTCACCGGCAACGCGCTCGCGTTCTCCCACGATCTCGCCCTGGGCGCGTACTTTGATCTGATCGGCTTCGACCTCGGCTCTCGCCACGATGTCGGCCTTCACCTGATCGCCGGCGTTCCTGGCATCGTCGACGATCCCGGCCGCTTCGTCCTTCGCACCGGAGAGCTGGTCCTGGTAGTCGTCGAGCAGGCTCTGGGCCTCGACCTTGGAAGCCTCGGCTGCCGAGTAGTCGGCACGGATCGCTGCCTGACGCGCTTCAAGCGTCTTGTTCAGTGACGGAACCGCCCACTTCCACACGAAAAAGAAGACGATGACGAAGGCAATCAAGCCCGCGATCAACTCATCCGGGTGTGGCAGCAAGAGCTGGATGCCCTCGGCTTCTTCCTCTGGTTCGTGGGAGATCTGCTCCGCTTCCTGGAGCAGGAACATCACCTGGGTCAACATGGACAACATGTTCAGTCCCTTCTAGGCGATGAAGAACAGCACGAAGCCGATCAACGCGAGCGCCTCGGTGAACGCGATTCCCAAGAACATCGTGGTTCTCACCATGCCGGCGGCCTCGGGCTGGCGGGCCATCGCCGAAATGGCGGACGCCACGACGAGACCGATGCCGATGCCTGGTCCGATGGCTGCAAGCCCGTATCCCATAACGGCAACCGCACCTGATAGCTCTTCCATTGTTTACCTGTCCTCCTACTTAGTGCTCAATGTGAATGGACGAATCGACATAAACCGCAGACAGCAGCGTGATGATGTATGCCTGCAGAACCGCGACGATGATCTCGAAGACGTAGATGCCGAGACCGAAAACGAACCAGGGGACGCCGATGAGCGCCCGGATGCCGATCTCGCCCACGCTCGACATGAAGACCCAACCGGAGACGAGCAGCAGCGTCAGCATGAGGTGACCGGCGACCATGTTGGCGAAGAGCCGGACGGCGAGGGTGAGCGGCCGCAGGAAGAACACAGAGACGAACTCGATAAGGCCGACGAGCGGTCGGAGAGCGACCGGAACGGTCGTGGGCCAGATGAGCGCACCGACGTAGCCGAAGCCGTTCTTCTTGAGACCAACGAAGACGAAGATCACCCACGTCAACAGCGACAGGCCACCGGCGATCGCCATGCGCGACGTGATCGGGAAGTTGATGAGGGGTGTGACCTCGAACAGGTTGCCGACGAGGACGAAGAGGAAGAGCGACAGCAACCACGGGTAGTACTTGACGCCATCGGGGCCGATGATGCTGACAGCGATCTCGTCTCGTACGAACAGCATGAGGCTCTCGATCGATACTCCGTACTTCGACGGGTTCATGCGCCTCTTGCGGAGGCCGAAGAAGAGCAGCGCGACCACGATCACCATCGCGAGCAGGATCAGGAAGACCGTTCGGGTGATCCCCCACGGGCCGATCGCGAAGAGGTTGTCCTCGAACTGGAACAGCTCAATGACGTTATCCGGCTTGCAGATGATGTCGTTCGCCGGATCACATGCCCCGCTGGCCAGGATCAGTTGCTCCACTCCAAGTCCCTTTCCGCGCCGTTGGCGACCGCCACCGCTTCCCAAGACAGCAACACGAGGTAGCTCACAACCACCGAGATCCCCATGGCCATCCGATCAAGATTCGTTACGTTGGCGATGATCAACATCGTCACCGTGATGAGGCCGAGACGGATGATGAATCCGAACAAGGCGGCGGCATGATACATGACCATGGAGACACGTGCAGCCTTCGACATGATGTATCCGCCGAGAATGAAGTTTGCGACGACGATCGCCACACCGACAAGTGAGGCAACGGCGCCCTGCCAGCCCTGGAGCAGACCGAAGACGAGGGCGAGAACCGGGGCGACGTAGATCGCCCGCTTCGCCGTGTTCTTGCTGATGATCGCTTCGATCGGGCGTTCGTCGGGTACGGGTCCGTACCGTACGGCAGGGTCGATGTCAGGCGCCATGGCTTATCCCCTTGGCCTGCTCTTCGAGGATCGCGGAGCGCTGCCACATTCGGTGCATCCCCGCTCCGATGCCGAGAAGGATCCAAACGATGGTCATGACGGGAGCCCATCCGGTCCACCAGTCGAGGAGCATACCGATGAGGAGCCCGGCCATGATGTAGGTGAAGAAATCGGCTCCACCGGAGAACCCCCCGGTGATGGCCTCTTTCGGCGGAACGCCGCGCCGCTTCGACCCATCCATGTACTGGTCTCTCCCAGGTTCCCAGGGGCCGTTACCCGTTGCCCCATCTGCCACAAACCAGGCTACCGCCAAAAGACCCTATAAGGAAAACGAAAGTGTCCTTGCGGCGAAGGCCCCCCTGCGGCGCTGGGGCGCCGCGTCCCCCCGACAAGTCGGGGGGACAGGAATGTTGGGTCGCTTCATCGGGAGTGTTGAACCGTCGTGTGTCTTGCGGTATGTGTGGATGATGGCACTGCGCAATCGACGTCTTCTCGGATTCGCACGGCAGATGAGGAAGGATCCCACGAAGGGTGAGGCGATCCTGTGGAGTCACCTGCGGCGCCGCCAGTTCGGTGTTCGGTTCCGGCGGCAGGAACCGATCGGTCCATTCATCGTGGACTTCGCTTGTCTCAAGAAGAGGCTCACGATCGAGGTAGACGGAGACACCCACATCGATGCGGCTCGCGACGCCCGA
>JAOZMA010000102.1 GCA_029934555.1 Acidimicrobiia bacterium
CCGAACGCTCGTAGCCCTTTGTAGGGATTGCGTTCCTCGGTACGAACGGATGCGGGCTCCTCGACCTGCAGCGCAAGGGATGGGTCGCGCAGCAGGATCTGCTCCTCGAGACGCAGCAGGTCGGGTGAGGGATCGAGCCCCGTCTCATCGACGAGCGTGTCTCGGTAGTCCCGGAACTCTCGGAGCGCCTCCGCCTGACGGCCACCCGTAAACAACGCGAGCATCAACAGCCGGCGCGGCTCCTCACGCAACGGATCATCACGCACCGCATCACGCAGCATCGGAACCGCCTCAAGCGGACGGCCCTCAGAGACGTGAATCTCGCACAAGACGCCAACGGCCCGTTGATGCAACTCCGTGAGCCGCTCGATGTCACGCTGCGCGAACTCGTCATACGCGAAATCGGCGAGAGGAGAACCACCCCACAACCCCAACGCCGAGCCTGCAGCAGCACTCGCACCAGCCTCGTCCCCATTGCCCATGGCACTGATGGCCTCACCGACGAGCCGCTCGAAACGGCGAGCATCGACCGCCTCAGTACCGGTCTGCAACACATATCCCGGACGGCGGGTGACGATCACCTCACCATTGCCGCCGAAGGCTTTGCGTAGCTCCGAGACGTAGATCTGAACCGAGTGTGCAGCCGTGCGAGGCGGGTCCTCTCCCCACACCAGATCAACAAGACGATCAGCAGAGACAACTTCGTTCGCATGGAGGAGAAGGACGGCGAGAACTGCTCTCTGTTTCGGGGCTCCAAGATCCACCGGAACCCCATCGTCCAGGACCTCGATCGGACCGAGAATCCGGAACTCCATAAGGTGCTCCCCCGATTCCTTCCGGTTCGCTCCACCCAACCCTACGCGCAGGTGGATACGGGTGTCTACACGCGATAGAGGGACCCCGATAATCGGGGTCCCTCCGCTGAACGAGATTCTCAGCCGCCGAGGCTCTCTAGGTAGAGACCCTCGTAGTAGTCGACCATCTCCGCCGCCCGACGGGCAGCGATCTGTTCTGGCGTGTCGAGCCATGCCGCTTCGTGCAATGCCGGCAGCTCCGCAGCCCTCAACACCGCGATTCCCTCAGGCGTCGCAGCCCACTGCGCCTTATACAGCGCCGGCAGCTCCGCAGCCCTCAGGAGTGCGATCCCCTCAGGCGTCGAGGCGAACTGTGCCGCATGCAATGCCGGCAGCTCCGCTCCGCGTAGAGTCGCGATGCTCTCGGGAGTCAGTGCAGCTTCGCTCATGGCCGGATCAAGCGTCCCCTGACGAGGAACGCCGTAGATGCTGCCCTCCTGGGTGGCGAAGCGTTCAGCCATCGCAGCTGACCGCAGGGTCCCCAACTGTTGCGAAGACAGCGATGCGAAACCCGGGAGTGGATCGATCGTCCCGGCACTCGCTACTCCGTAGATGCTCCCGGGTTCGGCGGCGAACCGCTCGACCATCGCGGCCGACCGCAACTCGCCTACTTGCTGTGGTGACATCGCTGCCATGTTGGCCGGATCGCTAAGCCACTGGGACTCGTGGTAGGCCACCATGTCGGCAGCTCGAACCGAGGCGATCTCAGCAGGAGTCATTGCGCTCGTCACCTCACTGGGGCTGAGCACGACATACGCTATCCATCCTGCAACGACGCCGATAACGACGGCCCCGATAACGCTGGCAGCGAGTTGACCCTTGCTGAGTCTCCGCTGCGAGCGTGCGACCGTCACATCTCCTACTTGCTCTTGGAGAGTTCTCACGTCCGCCTCCTTCCGATTGCTCTGGCGGTGTGACCCAAACATCGCACGCAGACCTAAAGGAATGTTGAAGGTTCGCTCTATTTCCGCTCTAGACGACCCATACCCAGGGTTGCAGTCCCCGTAGGCGCGGCTACGAGCCCAGAGAATGAGACAGTGTGGTTGGTCGCCGCATTCCGCGGGCTGGGTGCGCCGCCGGCGGGGACTGCAACCCTGGGTATGGCTTTTGGGCGGATATCATTCGCCCATGTCCTCCCCCTCCTTTCGGAACGTTGCGCTGATCGCGCACGTCGACCACGGCAAAACCACTCTCGTTGATGCGATGCTCAGTGCCGCAGGCGTGTTCGCTGCTCACGAGACCAAGATCGATCGTGTCATGGATTCGAGTGACCAGGAACGTGAGCGTGGTATCACCATCCTCGCCAAGGCCGCCACGGTCACGTGGAAGGGAACGAAGATCAATCTGGTCGATACGCCCGGCCACGCCGATTTCGGTGGTGAGGTCGAGCGTGCCCTCACACTCGTCGACGGTGTTCTTCTCCTCGTCGATGCCGCAGAGGGCCCGATGCCACAGACCCGGTACGTTCTCTCGAAAGCTCTCGCTCAGGGACTGCCCGCCGTCGTCGTGATCAACAAGGTCGACCGCCCCGATGCCAGGATCGAAGAAGTCGCCGACGAGATCTACCAACTCTTCTTCGATCTCGACGCCGAGGACCACCACATCGACTTTCCGATCATCTCGTCGATCGCCCGACATGGCCACGCCATGGTCGGCACCGGGATTCCGGGAGAAGAAACAGACCTCTCGCCCATCCTCGACGCCATCGTGGAGAGCATCCCGGCCCCATCCGGAGATCCGGATGCACCGGTCCAGGCTCTCGTCACCAACCTCGATGCGTCGAACTACCTCGGCCGCCTTGCGATCGGACGAGTCGTCGAAGGAACGCTTCGAACGGGTGACCAGGTCGCCCTTTGCCACTCGGATGAGGAGGAGCCACCGCTCAAGCGCCGGCTGACCCAGCTCATGGGATTCGAACACCTCGGCAGGATCGACGTCGAGGAGCGAGTCGCCGGTGACCTGTTCGTTGTCGCTGGATTCCCCGAGGTCGAGATCGGTGATACGATCGCCGATGCCGCCGACCCGCGGCCCCTCCCCCGCCTCGAAGTCGACGAACCTGTGCTCCGGATGACTTTCGGCGTCAACACATCGCCTCTCTCCGGCAGGGATGGGAAGTTCGTCACTTCCCGCCAGATCAAAGAGCGTCTCGATCGAGAGGTACTTGGAAACGTCTCGATCCGTATCGGCGCCACGTCATCTCCTGAAGTCATCGAGGTCGCTGGACGTGGGGAGCTGCAGCTCGCGGTTCTCATCGAATCCATGCGCCGTGAAGGCTTCGAGCTCCAGGTGTCCCGGCCCGAGGTGATCATCCGCGAGATCGACGGACGTCCTCACGAGCCGCTCGAACGCGCGGTCGTCGACGTACCAAACGAACACGTCGGAACGGTTACACAGGCCGTTGCTCCCCGGAAGGGTCAGGTCACCGACCTGCGACCGGGTGACAGCGGGCGCACCATCGTGACCCTCACCGCACCAGCACGTGGGCTTCTCGGATTCCGCTCGCTCCTCATGACGGCCACCCGTGGCACAGCCCTCCTTCACCAACACCATGCCGGTTGGATGCCGTGGGCCGGCGAACTCCCGCATCGGCAGGGAGGCGCCATGATCGCCGACCGGATCGGGAGTTCCACGGGCTTCGCACTCGACAATCTCCAGAAGCGGGGCGAGATGTTCATCAGCCCGAATGCGGACGTCTACGAGGGCATGATCATCGGCGAAGCCTCTCGTCCGGAGGACATGCAGGTGAACCCCACCAAGACCAAGCAGCTCACGAATATCCGGACGCACTCAACGGACGAGGCGATCAAGCTGAAGCCCCCGAAGGACATGACCCTCGAGATCGCGATCGAGTGGATCGCCGGAGACGAACTCGTTGAGATCACTCCGAACGCTATTCGGGTGAGAAAGCGGCACCTGTCTGAGAGCGAACGGAAGCGGCTGAAGAAGCGCTGAGCCGCCAGCTACCAGCTGCCACCCAGACGCCAGACGCCGGACGCCGGACGCCGGACGCCGGACGCCGGACGCCGGACGCCGGACGCCGGAGCGTGGTGCTCAGGATTGATCACAGCGTGGACCGTCTTGACCGGGGTCTGTGGACTGGGGACTGTCTATCGTCAAACACCCCAGCGGAGTCGTATGCCTGAGTCTCGAGCGAACCGGAGAACGGGTGCTTCCGATGGGGCGCGGGCTGTTGCTCCTCTGCTTGTCGGGGTGATTCCGTTCGGGCTTGTCTTCGGGATCGTGGCGGCAGGGTCGACGGTTGGGTCATTGCTCGGAGGTTCGACCTCGGTGATCATCTTCGCCGGGGCTGCTCAGCTCGCGACGCTACAGCTCATCGATGCGGGGATCGCCGGCGCCGTCGTAATAGCGACGGCTCTCGTCATCAATTCCCGCCACCTCATGTACAGCGCAGCGTTGGCTCCACACTTCCAGGAGTTCCCCACGATCGCTCGGTTCACGCTCCCCTACGTCCTGACCGACCAGGCGTTCGCCGTTTCGATCGTTCGGTACGGCGAGGTGACGGACCCCGTGTACAAGCAGTGGTATTTCACCGGCGCGGCTCTGACGCTCTGGATCACCTGGCAGATCTCCACCGTCGTTGGCATCGTCCTCGGCGCACAGGTTCCGGCTTCGTGGTCTCTCGACTTCGCGATCCCTCTCGTCTTCCTGGTTCTCCTTGTTCCGTCTATCAAGAGTCGTCCGGACCTCATCGCTGCCGTCGTCGGAGGGGGAGTCGCCATTGCGGCGGCAGGTGCACCGTACGGACTAGGACTCATGATCGGCGCCGTCAGCGGCGTGATAGCAGGGGTCGTCGCTCAGCGGGTGATGCGATGACTGACCTCGCCATCATCATCACGATAGGTATCGGGACCTATCTGCTCCGCCTCTCGTTCATCGGGATTCTCGGCGATCGAACGATGCCCGACTGGGCGATGGTGCCGCTCCGATTCGTGGCACCTGCGGTTCTCGCCGCCCTGGTCGCCCCGGCAGTTCTCTTGAAAGACGGCGTCGTTGATCTCTCCCCCGCCACGAACCCGAGGGCGCTCGCAGCGCTGGTTGCACTGCTGATCGCATGGAAGACGAAGAACGTCGGCGCAGTGATCGTGGCCGGAATGGCCGTTGTCTGGCTGCTGCAGGCGTTCCTGTAGGCCTACGCCCCGGCCGATGCATCCGGCGGCAGGTCCGGGTTGCGCCCGTAGATCGAGACCGGATCGCCATCGGACAGAACGGTCCAGAGGAAGTCCTGATCGTCGTTGGCGGTTCGGACGCATCCGTGACTCGCCGGATACCCGGGAACGTACGGGTTGCCGTGGATCGCCCACCCGCCCTTGAAGTACATCGGCCGGTAGAGCGTTCCGAGCGGAGCCTCCCTCAGACCGTCGATGCTGCGTTGGACGATGAACTCCCCTGTCAGAGTATGGGCGGTGACGATTCCCTTGCCCTCCTCGGCAGACTGAAATTGCCTGCCCGAACCCGTCGATACGTTGACCGTGGTGACCGTTCCCTCAGCGTCGATGATGAACATGATCTGACGATCGAGATCAACTTCGACTCTCGGACCCGGGTCGTCGCTCTTCGGCCCTGCTGCCTCGGGTTTCGCAAGGTGCACCTCTACCTCGGGACCCACGATGCTGTCCCTCATCAATCCCTCTGCCTCCTGGAAAGCAAGGATTGCCGAACTCGTCGCCGCGTCCAATCGATCGCCCGCGTCGCCCGGCAGGTATCCGAGAGCGGTGAGGCGGTTCTTCAGTTCTGCAACATCCGAACCAGATGAGCCTTGCTGGAGCCACTCATCCGAAGCGGCTGTGGAACCGCTCGGGAGATTCTCGACGCCGCCGATGCCATTCGACTTCGCTGCGGTGATGTGCTGCTGCTCGACCTCGACGTCGTGCCGCTCGACGAGGGTCGTGACCGTCTCATGTGTCATCGAACCGGTCGCCTCGAGTCCGCTGTTGGTCTGGAACGCGCTGACGGCATCCTCCGTCCTGGATCCGTAGTCGCCATCGACGAGACCGTCGTAGTACCCGAGATCGCCAAGCATCTGCTGGAGGGCCTCAACCGAGAGTGCACCTGCATCGCCGGCCGCGTCCTGCAACGCCGCAGCAGTCGCCGCGTCGTAGTGGCCCGTCTCTTCAAGGCCGTGGTCTGCCTGGAACGCCACCAGGGCGTCGGCAGTCTCCGTCCCCCAAACCCCATCGACGTGACCTGAGTGATAGCCAAGGTGATTCAACTCCTCCTGAAGGTGGGACACGAACGCCGAATCGGCCTCCGCCGCTGTGGCATCGACGAACGTTGTCGAGGTGGTGGATGCCGGTTCGTCTGCGTTGCCGCATGCCGCGCCAAAGAGGGCCCCAACCATCACCACGACTCCCGCTATCTTCCTCATGTCGGTCCTCCAAGAATGTGAAACTGACGGGGGAAGGTAGTGCCCTGTCGCATGTTCTGATGACACTCGTATTGCTTCTGCTCCGGATTCGCTCGTGCCGGACGCATCGGGTAGAGACTGGCGTACCATTCTGCGAATGCGAAAACTCCTGCTCTTCCTCCCGATCGCAATAGCCGGTGCCGTCTTGGTGGCGCCTCGCCTCCTCAAGCGGGCTTTCGCTCCACCCGACCGGGACGTCGTGGCCGATCCCTCGGACTACGGACTCTCGGCGACAGATCTGTGGATCGATGGGCCAAACGGGAAGAAGCTTCACGCGTGGTGGATCCCCACGGATGGTCCGGCACCCGTCGTCATCGTGTTGCACGGATGGGGAGGGAACTCCGGGGACATGCTTCCCATCGGACCGGGTCTTGCCGACTCCGGATTCCATGCGTTGTTCCTCGATGCCAGGCGACACGGCCAGTCCGACTACGAAGATTTCATGTCGATGCCTCGCTTCGCCGAAGACCTCGAGGCAGCAGTCGGTGACCTGCTCGAACGCGACGATGTGACGGCGATCGGGGTCATCGCCCACTCCGTCGGTGCAGCGGCGTCGATCTACGCGGCGGCGAACAACCCCGCCATCGATGCCGTCGTCGCCGTGGCATCCTTCGCCCATCCGGCCGAGATGATGAGCGAGAACTTCCCGTTCCCGGCACCGGTGACGTGGGCCCTCCTGCAGGTCGTAGAACGCATGATCGGTCATCGATACGACGACATCGCCCCGAGAAATCGCATCTCAGACGTCTCGGTCCCCGTCATGCTCATGCACGGCGACGCGGACACCGTCATCCCGTTCCAGGACTCGATCGAGCTTCACGACCAACTCCCGGGGAGCGAACTCCTGATCGTTCCCGGTGGCACGCATTCCGACCTGGAGGCCTTCGAGGCATTCTTCCCTATGGTCGACGAATTCCTACGCGAGCACCTGTCTGCTATCGCCGCACCGACAGGTTGACCGGGGAAGCGGACGGTAGAGTGCCGTTCACAGCAGCGAGGAACCCCGGACATCACTGAAGAACAGCCCGATCACGACGTGCATCTGCCGGTCGACATGACCCCGATCGAATCGATCTGGAGCAAGATCCGCGAACGAGAACCCTGGACCGACGCGGAGCGAGAGCAGACCCTCGACGAACTCTTCCCGGACGACGAGAAGATCATTCCCTACCTCAAGCGCTTCGCGACGCTGATGATCCTCTCCACGATGATCGCTTCCTTCGGACTGATCTCCAACTCTGCGGCGGTCGTCATCGGAGCGATGCTGGTCGCTCCTCTGATGAC
>JAOZMA010000103.1:0-4980 GCA_029934555.1 Acidimicrobiia bacterium
CGACCACTTCTGTCGGTATGAGAACCGTTGCTTCGAATTGCACTTCGCCCGGCGCGATCCATGGGATCGTTGTCGATGCTGTCGATTCGGAGGCCATCCCCGTGGACTCAGCGTTCTCACCACCCGCAGGGGATTGGTCAGGGATGAACACCATGGGGCCGAGAGAGGCAAGCACGATCCCAACGATCGCGCCCGTAATCATCTTCGAACTATCCACCGAGGGCTCCTCGACTCGACGTCGCGAGCGTAGAGCGTCCGAGTTGCCGTCTGTCCAACCGCCTCAGCTCACCCCGGCACGACATCGAACGTGGCGAGAATCACATCCAGTGCCTCGAGATCGGCATCGGTGACGATCTGGATCTGGACGTATACGACGAAGTCCTCTTCCTGCGGGTACGCCTCGAGGACGACGAACGCCGTGTCGGTGCCGCCACAGTTCAGCCAGAGGTCGTAGGCGCCGGTGTATACAGCGTCCTCGTAGTCGTACGTGTCGTCGTAGGTGCACGAGTCGCTGAAATCCGCGAGATCGAGAAGATCGCTCGGCTCAAATTCGTCGAGGAGATCCACCGACGCTCCGAAGAACACGCCGGGCGTGGCCCACGTCTCGTAGTAGGACGCGAGACTCGGTGCTGCCACGATCGCCGGGCCAACAATCTCGTCGTCGACGTTCCACCCACTGCCGTCGATGTCAATCCACGTTGTCGGAACCTGCATGACGAGAACGCCGTCATCATCGTGGACCTCCGTGTACTCGTAGGTCACACCAGTGTCACCCCCGACCTCGTCTCCGAGCTCCTGAGCGAAGGAGAACGCAAGCGTTAGCTCCTCGTCACCGTTCAGTGTGCCCTCGAGGACCTCTTCGGTGTCGAAGCGAAGAACTTCGACGGCGAGCGGATCATCGGACTCATGGCTGCGCAGGATGTCGCAGTAGTCGGCCATCGTGCCATCGGTCGCGAGGATGAGGCCTTCCATCTCCGTGATGATGTCGCCGCCGGTGATGCCGAGATTGGCAGCGGGGGATCCGGATTCTGTGGCAGCGACCCAGATTCCGGAGATGTCGTCGCCAACGACGGCGGTGCCGTTCACGCCGATCGAGTCGACGTTGTTCCCCGCGATGAGATCGTCGAGGATCTTCGACACTTCGTCACGGCTGATCGCGTATTGGATGTCGAGATCGTTCACGCTGGCGTAGTTGACACCGACTACCTGCCCCTCGTCGGTGATGAGCGGACCACCCGAGTTGCCCGGGAGGATCTGGGCCGTGTGCTCGATGACGGAATCGATGGATGACCAATCTGATTCACCGTTGGCCTTCTCTTTCGAGATGATGCCTTCGGTCAACGTGTACTCGGGGTCTCCGAGTGGGAAGCCCGCAGCGAACACGTCGGTACCGGTGGTGATGTCACCGCCGTACCAATCGAGGAACGGGAACCCCGCACCGTCGATGTCGATGACCGCAAGATCGGAGCACTCGGACACGCCCAGAACCTTGGCATTTCGTGGCTCGTCTTCCCCCTCGACGTACACCTGGAGGAACGCAGCGCCGGTCACGACGTGGTTGTTCGTCACTGCCAGGCCGCTCGGATCGATGATGAAGCCCGAGCCTGATCCTGCCGCATTGCTGACCAGTCCTGCTTCGGGATCCACGAAGCTGCCCTCGGCAACGATTCGAACGACAGCTCCGCGCACGCCCTTCAAACCCGACACCGCTCCAGATGACTCGGTCGTCGTGGTCGTATCTACAACGGTTGTGGTGCTGCTCTCAGCGCCGACCGTGGTTGTCGTCGTGGTTGTCTCTTCGGCCCCTCCGCCACATGCGGCGGCGAACAGGACGGTGGCAATCACGAGTGTTGCCCAACGGGTACCGGCGAATCTCATACGACCCTCCCTCGGAATCTCTCGGCCAGGTTGCCAGGGCAGCCGGGAATGGGCAAGGGCCAAATGCCCGTATACCCGTCACCACCCATGCTCTGACATCGCCGACGGTCTTCGACTGACTGAGCAATCTAGTGGCGGTGGCCCTGCGCTTGGTCTTTGCCGACTCGTTGTGGCCGGTAGGCCTGGGTTGCCCGTCCGACCGTCCGTGCCTGCAGATTCGCCGCTCGATCGGGCCGACGTCTCCTGGTGGGTTTACGTGGGTCTTTCGCTGCATCACCTCACCATCAAATCTGCCAGCTGATCGGTCGTCAGTCAACGGCCGAGCGGAGAACACCTGAGCGAGCGATTCACGGGGCCGCCGAATTCTGAGACGATTCTCACGTGCGTTGGGGACGATGTGGTCGTTCCGTTCCTAGCCTCACGGCATCGTCTTCTGCGAAGGAACTCCATGAAACGTCTACTTCTCCTGATTGCCGCCCTCGGCCTGATCCTGGCCGCTTGCGGCGGGTCATCGTCAACGGCCGCAACCGTCAGCGAATCCGACGTCACCGTCGATGACGTCGACGGACTGTTCTACGAAGTTGACGGTGAGTTCACAGATGAGCAGTTCGCCGACTACCTGAGCACGCTGATCCAGTGGACGGCAATCGAGCAGCGTGCCGACAACGAACTCGACTTCGTTGCAAGTGACGAAGCGATCGACGCCGAAGTCGACGTGATCCTCCTCGAGACCGGCTACGAAGGCGATCTCGACACCTTCATGGTTGAGCAGAATGTGTCGGAAGACGGTCTCGATCAGTACGCCACACAGCTCCTTATCGAAGATGCCGTTTCTGATGCCCTGATCGGAAGCGTCGTGATGCCAACACTCGAGGACGCGCAGGCCGAGATCGATGCGAACCCGCTCGAGTACACGCAGGTATGTGCATCCCACATCCTTGTGGAAACCGACGAAGAGGCTCAGGCAGCAGTGGCACGTCTCGACGCCGGTGAGGACTTCACCGTCGTCGCAGCTGAGGTCTCAACCGACCCCGGGAGTGGCGCCAACGGCGGTTCTCTGGGTTGTTCCAGCCCGGCGGGGTACGTGGCGGAATTCGCCGATGCCACGATGACGGCTCCCATCGGCGAAGTGACAGAACCTGTCGAGTCTGAGTTCGGATTCCACATCATCCTTGTTGAGGACCGCACCGAGGCCACAGCCGAAGAGGTGCAGACGATCATGGGAGACCAGGCCTTGTTCGATGCCGTCGACCAGTGGCTTCTCGATGCGATCACGAACGCCGATGTGGTCGTGGACGAGCAGTACGGCACCTGGGAGATCGATCCCACACCGAGGGTCGTTCCGCCACCGGTCTGATCGGGTAGTGCTCCGATCCGGAGCATTTCTATTGTGAGGTTGTGAGCACCAGGAACCGCCTTTTCGCGATCATGACGACGAGCTTCGTTCTGCTCGGTATGCCGATGGCGGCGATGGGTGTCGCCTGGCCATCGGTAGCGGATGATCTCGGCCGCACACTCGGTGAGTTGGGGCTTGTCACGTTCGCTTACGGAGCGGGCTACACGGTCTCGACCCTGGCGAGCGGTGAACTCACCCGGCGACTCTCGACCGGGCCGCTCCTTGTAGGAGCAGCCTTCGCTGCTGCCGGGGGCCTCACGGCTCTCGCCTTCACATCAGGGTGGGCGGTGTTCCTGGCCGCCGCACTCCTGCTCGGTCTCGCAGGTGGGTTGATCGATTCCGGAGTCAATGCCTACGTTGCAGTGCATCGGGGTGCTCGATCGATGGGGATTATCCATGCCGGATTCGGCATCGGATCGGCGGTCGGTCCCTTGTTCGTGACGGCCCTTCTTGCTGTGGGAGCATCGTGGCGGATCGCATTCGGTTCGCTCGCTATGGCCGATCTGTTGCTGGCTCTCGCGTTCCTCGCTACGGCAGGCGCATTCGATCGCGTCGGAAGTCGGAGTGAAGGGCGCCCGTCGGTCGACGGAAAGGGCATGATCGTTGCGCTCTCGGTCGTCGTCTTCTTTCTGTACGCCGGTGTTGCAGTGGGAACGGGGGCGTGGGGTTTCAGCCTTCTCACCGAGGGACGGGGAATCAGCACCGCGGTAGCGGGGATCGCCGTCGCTGCGTATTGGGGAGGACTGACGGTCTCCCGGATCGCTCTCGGTGTTCTCGGGGATCGCATCGATCCGAATCGAACCCTCACCGTATCGGCGGTCGCCACGGTCATCAGCCTGATGGTTCTGTGGTTCGCTCCAACACCGTGGATCGGCATTGTCGCCCTCATCGGCTCCGGGATCGCTCACGGCGCCATCTTTCCCCTTGAGATGCTCCTCACCGCACGCCGCTTTGGGGCCGCCTACACGCCCTGGGCTGTTGGCTACGAGATCGCAGGGGCGAACGTCGGTGTAGCTCTAGTGTCGGGGGGAATCGGGCTGCTGGTCGGCCACTGGGATGTGACCGTCGTCGCTCCGGCTCTGTGCATCATCGCCATTCTGCTCCTCGCGGCGATCGAAGCGCTCCGAATCCGATCGGAGTCCCTCCCCGTCGCACGCGTATAGAGAACGCTCTGGAGTTACCCGAACACGTACTCCTATGCCTCGATCGGTTGGTCGACGGCGCTGCGCGGCAAGAACGCCGGTATCACGATCAATGCGGTGAGCGCTGCCGTGATCATCGCGACCCACATGATCATCGATATCTGTGAATGGATCTTCAACGGCGAGAGCCACAGCGCACTCATCGCGACGGCGATACCGAGAGCGTTGGCGATGATCGGCCGGCCGGCCCGGTCGATGGCGCGTAGAACGTATCCATCTCCGCCTGGACGCGCATAGTTGATCGCCGCGATGAAGTGGATCGTGTAGTCGATGCCGACACCGACCACGATGCTCGAGATCACAGCTGTGACGAGATTGAGATTGATCCCGGATACGGCAAGGAAGCCGAGGACGGCGGCGACCGTCAACGAGATGGGGATGAGTGATACCAGTGTCTCCCGCAGATTCCGATAGGCGATCCCGAGCATCAGCGCGACGAGGATGAACGCCACGACGACCGACGTCATCTGCGCCTGAAGCACAAGGCGGGAGATGTCGTCCCAA
>JAOZMA010000103.1:4990-7539 GCA_029934555.1 Acidimicrobiia bacterium
TAAATGATCGGCATGCCGGTGAGCGTTCGAATCTCGGGTGAATCGTCGGCGAACGCCACCCAGCCCTCGAGGTCATCCGTCGTGAAATCCGAGGGGAAGAGAATGAACCTCAAACCATCGCTGCTCACCATCTTCCCGAGGGGCAAGGTCACACCGCCCGAAGCGAGCTGCATCAACTCCTCCTGGCTGAGGGTGGCAGCCACATCGGCAACCGAGAAGACGCGGCGGACACCTGGGAGATCCTCGAACTCCCTGGAGACACCTTCGATGCGGGCGATGCCTTCGAGACCCTCAGACGGCTCGAGCACGAATTCGCCGGCGAGCGGCGTCGCACCGCCGAAGACCTCTTCGGTCTTGGCGAAGGCCGCACGCACCGGGTCGTTGTCTTTGAAGAAGAACAGCTGATCCGAGTCCACGTCGAGCTTCGGGATGAAGACCAGAGCGAATGCGATGATCCCGCCCGTGAGCACGATCGCCGGGATGCGCGAATGGACGAGCGTCTTCAGTGCGCCCGGCACCCTCCGGCCAAGGATCGCCGTACTCGTCCGGTCCTTCATGGTCAGGCGACTCATCAGAGCCGGGAGGGAGAAGAACGAGATGAGACCCGCGAACCCGATGCCGATCGCTGCGAAGATTCCCAGCTGACGAATCGGTGTGACGTCAGTGACCAGGAGGGATAGGAATCCGGCCGAAGTGCTGATCGTCGTGAGAATCATCGGCATGCCGACCTCCGAGAGGGCCGACTTCACACGACCGACGGAGTCCGATTGAGACGCGGTCTCCTGGAAGTGTGTCACGAAGTGGAGGCCGTCGGCCGAGCCCATGACGATCACGAAGATCGGCACAAGAAGGGTCACGATGTCGACATCGAGACCGAGCCCGAAGATGAGGCCGAAGGTCCACAGTGCTCCGACACCGGCGGGGAACAGAGCCAGAGCGCTGAGCCGGAGATCGCCGATCGTGAGATAGAACATTCCGATCAGCAGGCCGATCTCGAGGGGTGGGAGGACCAGCAGGAACCACGACATGATGTCGAGAACGCTGGAGAAGATGACCGGATTGCCCGAGAGCGTGATCTCCAAACCGTCCGGAGGTTCCAGGTCGGCGAGCGTTCTCGCCAATGTCGTGGCGTCACCGGCGGGGATGACGAGCATGAGGGTGTTCTGCCCGCTCTCGTCGAGGAGGAGATCGGTGACCGGACTCCCGGCCAGGAGAGCATCGATCACTTGATCCGGAGCTGCGGCGATAGCGGCTGCGGTGATCGGCTCACCGGTGATCGGGTGTTCGTCTGGGACGATCGTTGCGACGGTCGCTACCCCGTCGATGTTGAGGAGCTCGTCACGGAGGTTCACGAGTGTGGTGAGACCCTCTTTGGACCGGAACGTCTCACCGTCGGGGAGCGTGGCGATGACGTTGATGGGATCGGCGGTGTCGTACTTCTCCTGGAGCTCCAGGAACGCACGGCCACCCTCGGTTCCTTCCAGAGCGAAAGAACTCACGTCGGCGTTGAAGCTCATTCGGAACAACATCGCCACAGAGAGGAGGCTTATCAGCGCGGTGACCACCATGATCGGGCGGCTATGAGCAACGATGATCCGTGCGATGCGATCCACGGACTCATCCTAGAGAACAGGGACGGGCCGGAGGGACGAATCCTTCGGGTTCAGTTCTCCCGGCCGATGCCGGCGCGGAACTCGGCGAAGATGTCCCGGCACTGCTCGTCGGCAGCGATGAAGTCCGGGTCGGTCGGATCGATCGGGATCTCCTTGCCCTGCATCATGGCGACCATGTCGATCCGGTCGGGGATCTCCTCGAACCCATTCTCACGCATGCATGTCGCGTACTCGAGGAACGTGTCGTTGAACTCGGCAGTGTCGAAGTCGGGGAGTCCGAGCACAACACCTTCGAGGTACTCACGGCACGCTTCGCCTGCCTCGAAGAGAGCATCTCGATCGATGTCCTCCGGATTCGCAAAATCGAACCGGGGGTAGCCGTCGCTGTCGACGATCGGGTCGGGGAAGTCCACGCCCTGGTCTCTCATGCACGCGCTGAATTCGATCAGTGCTTGTTCGTCGTTGGCCGAGTCAACGATCTCGGCGACCGGCGAATCGTCGATACTCGTGAGTGTCGCCACGTCGCTCGAGTCATCCCCGCTGCTGCAGGCGGCAACGATGAGGGCGATGGCCGAGATTCCGATTGCGAGACGAAGCATGAAGCACTCTCCTGGTTGGTCTCCATCAAGGTATCGCGGACTGCGGATAGTCGCATCGGCACATCCGCAGCAAAGCCCCTACCGGGCGCTTGGTTCTGGTCACCTCTATGGGTGCGGGTCTACGGACCCGATGTTGTGCGCCGCAGGGGCTTTGCTGTCTACGGGGGCATCGTTGCACCCGAGCGACCGTCTGTCTAGGGCATTTCGTCAAATGACACTCGATTGAGGGAGTCACCATGGGATGGCGACGCTCGGTAGGCTCGAACCGCCGGTCACGGAAAGGGCCACAGGATGGACGATTGGATCGCGAGAGAGGGGTATCCCGGCCGGGGCGGCG
>JAOZMA010000104.1 GCA_029934555.1 Acidimicrobiia bacterium
GTCTGCTGTCTGCTGTCTGCTGTCTGCTGTCTGCTGTCTGCTGTCTGCTGTCTGCCTCACATCGACACTGCCCGCGCCACCGCGTCCCCCATCTCGGTCGTTGACGCGGTCGGTCCGGTCCCCGCGACATCGGCGGTCCGGAGTCCGGCGGCGAGAACGTCATCGACGGCGGTCTCGATCGCAGCGGCCGGTTCGAGGAGATCGAGTGAGTGTCGGAGCGCCATGGCAGCTGCGAGGATCGTAGCGAGTGGGTTCGCGAGATTCTTGCCTGCGATGTCGGGTGCAGAACCGTGGATCGGTTCATAGAGGCCGGGCGGGCCGTCTCCGATCGAGGCGGACGGCAGAAGGCCAAGGGAGCCGGGCAGCATCGATGCCTCATCGGTGAGGATGTCACCGAACAGGTTCCCGGTCACGACCACATCGAAGTCGCGAGGACGGGACAGTAAGTGCATCGCCATCGCATCAACAAGGACCACTTCGTACTCGATGTCGGGGAACTCGTCTGCCATGACGCGTGCTGCTGTTCGTCGCCAGAGTCGCGACACCTCAAGCACGTTCGCTTTGTCGACTGATGTGAGTTTGCCGCTCCGACCCCGGGCCGCCTCCGCGGCCACCCGGATGATTCGCTCGATCTCCGGCACCGCGTAGACCATCTCGCTTCTGGCAACCATCCCGTCGTCCGAGAGTGAGGAAGGGCCGAAGTAGATGCCACCCGTCAGTTCGCGAACGAACAGGATGTCGACACCGGCGGCGTCTCGAAGCGGGGACGCTGTCGGGAAGTGAACCTGAATGGGACGGAGGTTCGCATAGAGGCCAAGCTCTGACCGGATCCCGAGCAGACCATCTTCAGGACGTGTCTCCGCCGAGGGATCATCCCACTGTGGACCACCGACGGCACCGAGAAGGATGGCGTCTGATGCGCGGCAAGCCTCAACGGTGGACGAGGGAAGAGGGTCGCCGGTCGCTTCGATCGCCACGCCGCCGATGAGCTGCTCTTCGAATGTGAAGTCCAGTCCGTATCGAACCGAGACCGCTTCGAGGACCTTCTTCGCTTGGGCGATGACCTCGGGTCCGATGCCGTCGCCCGGGAGGAGAGTGAAGTGGCTCATCGTGTGTCGGACTCTAGGGCGCCGTTCCTGTCGGCCAGCGCCTTGTTGAGGGCGGCTACGAACGCCCGTGCGGATCCTTCGACGACATCGGTTGAGACGCCGCGGCCCGAGTACGTCGTTGGGCCGATCTGGATGATGACGTTCACCTCTGCCATGGCATCGGCTCCTGTTGTGAAGGGGACGACCCGGTAGTCGAGTAGCGTCGCCGGGATCCCGAAGGCGTCCTGGAGTGCCACGAAAGCGGCGTTCACCATGCCGTCGCCTTCGGCACTGACCTCGATGGGCTCAGATCCTCGCGTGACCCGAACGGTCGCGACCGGAGTCTCCTGATCACCACCTTTGAGGTAAAGGCCCACGAGTTTCACGACGTCGGCGGCGATGCCGGTCTCCTCCTCGATGATGGCCCTCAGGCCGTCCTCTCCGATCTCGCCCTTGCGATCGGCGAGCTCCTTGAACCGGTCGAAGGCGTTCTGGAACTCGACGTCCTCAAGCACGACACCCATCTTGTCGAGCGTGTCGGCAAATGCGGCACGGCCGGAGTGTTTCCCGAGGACGAGCACAGAGTGCTGTCCGACCTCGGCAGGGTCCATGATCTCGTAGGTCTCGCGATGCTTCAGAACACCGTGCTGATGGATCCCCGCCTCGTGGGCGAAGGCGTTTCGCCCAACGACGGCTTTGTTGAACTGCACGGGGTAGCCGGTCAGTCGGGAGACGAGGCGCGACGTTTCGAAGATCTGCGTGGTGTCGGCACCGACGTCGACACCGAAGTGGTCGCGACGTGTTCGCACCGCCATGATGATCTCTTCTGTCGACGTGTTGCCCGCTCGCTCTCCGATGCCGTTGACGGCGCATTCGATCTGCCTGGCTCCAGCTCCGATCGCTGCCAGGGAGTTCGCGACTGCCATGCCGAGATCGTTGTGGCAGTGCGTCGAGATGATCACGTTCTCGTCGCCATTGCGAACCTCGCTCACGACGCGTTCGACGAGGGCGGCGAACTCGGATGGCATGGAGTAGCCGACGGTGTCCGGAATGTTGATCGTGGTGGCGCCCGCCGCCACGGCCGCCTTGCACGTCTCGATGACGAAGTCGGGATCGGAGCGGGTCGCGTCCTGGGGAGAGAACTCGACGTCATCGCAGTACGTCCTCGCCCGTGTCACTCCTTCAACAATCGATGCGAGCGCTTCTGCGGGTGTGATGTTCAGCATCCGCTCCATGTGGATCGGAGACGTCGACATGAACACGTGGATGCGTGATCGTTCGGCGGGAGCAACTGCCTCGGCCGCACGGTCGATATCGTCGGGGTGAGTCCGTGCGAGGGCAGCGATGATCGGTCCGCTCACTTCGGTGGCGATCCGACGGATCGCTTCGAAGTCACCGGGTGATGCGGCGGCGAAGCCCGCCTCGATCACATCGACCTTCAATCGGGCCAGCTGGGTTGCGATCGCGACCTTGTCATCGGGCGAGAGAGCGATCCCGGGAGCCTGCTCCCCATCCCGTAGCGTGGTATCAAAGATGACCAACCGATCAGTCATACACGACCTCGAGATTCCGGTGCTCGTGTGCTGGCCCACGTTGCCTGCCTGTCGCCTGTGGCCCATCTGCAACTGGCTGTTGGCTGTCCGCTGTCCGCTGTCCGCTGTCACTCATACGTCGTCTGCCGGAACCTTCTCGACCAGGAAGGGCATCATGGGCCGCAGTTCACGGCCCACGCGCTCGACCGGATGCTCCGTGACCGCGGCTCTGGCGGCGAGGAGGTTCGGTGCACCGGCCCGGTACTCGTCCATCCACTCCCGGGCGAACGCACCCGTCTGGATCTCGTCGAGGATTCTTCGCATCTCCGCTTTGGTTTCGTCGGTCACGATCCGGGGACCGCGTGTGATGTCGCCGTACTCGGCGGTATCGGAGACCGAGTGGCGCATCCAGGAGATCCCTCCCTCGTAGAGGAGGTCGACGATCAGCTTCAGTTCGTGGAGCACTTCGAAGTACGCCATCTCCTCGGCATATCCGGCCTCGGTGAGGGTCTCGAAGGCGGCACGGATCATCGAATCGATACCGCCGCAGAGGATGACCTGCTCGCCGAAGAGATCGGTCTCGGCTTCGTCGCTGAAGGTCGTCTCGATCACGCCGGCGCGGGTACCGCCGATGCCGTGTGCATAGGAGAGGGCGACGGCCTTCGCGTTGCCGGTTGCGTCCTGATGGACGGCGATCAGCGCCGGGACACCGCTTCCCTCGACGTACTGGCGCCGTACGAGATGACCGGGGCCCTTCGGGGCGATCATCGCGACATCCACATCCGGCGGGGGAGTGATGTAGCCGAAGCGGATGCTGAACCCGTGGGCGAACAGCAGGAGATCACCCGGGTTGAGGTTCGGGGCGATCACGTCTTCGTAAAGCTCAGGCTGAACCTGGTCGGGCACGAGAACCATGATGACGTCGGCCCAGTCAACAGCCGTTGCCGGGTCCACGACCTTGAGGCCGGCCTCGGCGGCGCGGGCCGCTCGCGGAGAACCGTCCCGCAGGCCGACGACGACGTCGACGCCGGAGTCCTTCAAATTCATCGCATGGGCGTGACCCTGACTCCCGAATCCGAGAATCGCAACCCTGCGGCGGGCGATCAGCGCCGGGTCGGCGTCCCCTTCGTAGTACATCGTGGGCATTCGGGCCTCCTCAGGCGCTTTTCGATTGAGTCTTGGCGGTCTTCTGATCTCTTGCGAGTGCGATGCGACCGGACTTTGCGAGTGCGGTCACACCATATGTGCTCATCAGTTGGAGGAAATCGGCCAGCCGATCCGGTGGGCCCGTGACTTCGAAGGTGATCGAGGTCACCCCCACGTCGACCGCCTTCGCTTCACAGACGCGGGCCGCATCGAGGATCTCACCTCGAAGCTTCGGACCCGCGTTGACGCGTACGAGCATGATCTCGCGTTCGATCGCCGTTCCCGGCTCGAACTCGGTGACCTTCACGGTGTGGACCAGCTTGTAGAGCTGCTTGACGATCTGCTCCATCTCCGGACCATCGACGACGACGGTCATGCGGGACAACGTTGGATCCTCGGTCGGGCCCACCGTGAGCGAGTGAATGTTGAACCCGCGCCTGGCGAACATCGTTGAAACCCGTGCGAGCACGCCCGGCTTGTTCTCGACCAGCACTGCGATGACGTGTTTCACGCGATCTCCTCTCTGCTCATGAAGTCTTCCCTGCTCAGGGCGATGTCGTCGTTCGATCCTCCTGCGGGCACCATCGGGAACACCATGGCTTCCGGATCACAGGTGAACTCGATCAACACCGGACGATCGTTGATGGCGAGCGCCTCCTCGATCACGCCGGCTACCTGATCGGGGCGGTCGGCACGCAGGCCGACGGCGCCACACGCCTCAGCGAAGAGCGCGAAGTTCGGGACCGTCGGCGAGAGTTCGGTCTGCGACAGTCGCCCGTCGTAGAAGAGGGTCTGCCACTGTTTCACCATGCCGAGGGACGCGTTGTTCAGGAGTGCGACCTTGATCGGGATGTTCTCGACGGATGCTGTGATGAGTTCGCTACCGGTCATCTGGAAACAGCCGTCTCCGTCGATGGCGAAAACGACCTCGTCTGGAGTTCCGACCTTGGCGCCGATCGCAGCCGGGATGGCGTAGCCCATCGTCCCGAGTCCGCCGGAGTTGATCCATCGTCGTGGCTCCTCGAATCCCCAGAACTGCGATGCCCACATCTGGTGCTGCCCGACGCCGGCAACGATCGTGGCGTCGCCACCGGTGATGCGGTGAAGCTCCTCAATGACGTACTGCTGCTGGATGGGGCCGTCCGGGTCCTGGTCGTACTCCAGGGGATACGTGGTCTGCCAGTCGTGCAACGTAGCCAACCAGGCGTCCCGGTTCGCCAAGGAACCGCGCTTCTCCGTCTCGACGATCAACTGCTCGATCACGGCTTTCGCATCTCCAACGATAGGTATGTCGGCGAATCGGTTCTTGCTGATCTCAGCCGGGTCCACGTCAACGTGGATGACCTTGGCGTCGGGGGCGAAGTACTTCAGATCGCCCGTGATCCGGTCATCGAACCGTGCGCCGATGGTGATGAGGAGATCCGAACGCTGCATCGCGATGGTGGCTGTGTAGTTGCCGTGCATGCCGGGCATACCGAGGTTGAGCGCATGCGAGTCGGGGAAGATCCCCCTGGCCATCAGCGTCGTGACCATCGGCACGTTGAGCATCTCTGCGTATCGCTTCAGCTCCTCGCCGGCTCCGGCTGCGCCGACACCCCCACCGACATAGAGGACCGGATGCTGTGACTGCTCGATTAGATCCACCGCGGCTTTGACCTGGCGGGGATGCCCCTTGACCGCGGGCTTGTAGCCGGGGAGGTTGATCTCTCCCGGTCGATGCCACGTCATCGTGTCGACGAGAACGTCCTTCGGCACGTCGATGAGGACCGGGCCCTTCCTCCCGGTGGATGCGAGATGGAAGGCCTCCCGGACGGCGTCGGGAATCTCGTCGGCGCTCGTGATCAGAGAGTTGTGTTTCGTGGCGGGCATCGACATGCCCCACGTATGTGCCTCCTGGAACGCGTCGTTCCCGATCGACGTCGTTGCCACCTGTCCGGTGATGGCGACCATCGGGACGGAATCCATGTAGGCATCCTGGAGCGCGGTCAGGAGATTCGTCGCTGCGGGACCCGACGTCACGAGTGCGACACCGACGCGGCCCGTGGCGTGTGCATATCCGGACGCCATGTGGCCTGCCCCTTGCTCGTGGCGAGCGAGGACGTGACGGATGGGAGATTCGAGGATCGGGTCGTAGGCTTTGAGAATCGCCCCGCCCGGCATACCGAAGACGACTTCGACCCCTTCATACTCGAGTGATCGGATGAGCGCTTGGGCCCCGGTGAGTTGTTCTGGCATGGTGTTGCTCCGGATACAAGAAACCCCCCGTTTGGCACGGAGGGTCAGGCACACACGTTTGGTCGTGTGCGCCTAGGTGATAAGGACTACGAGCAGGTTGTCGGTCATGGTCATGTTGGTTTCCGTCGGGAGCCTGCGATTATGGCAGGACCACGAGACCTGTCAAGGACACCATGAACATCTCGAAGCAACTCCGCCTCGTTCTCGGTCCCGCGATCGACGCCGCCCGAGCTGCGTTGAGGGATCTGGACGACGATGAAGTTCCCGGCCGCCTCCGAGCGATAGCGAAGCGGGGTGATGGGACGCTGCCCGTGCCTCTCGTCAAGACGCTGCTCAGACGGATCGATGAGGACGACTGGTTCAGAAGCAAGGCCGTCGAATCCTTCGATCGACTCGCGAGCGACGATCCCATCTCGTCTGCCTATCTGCATCGAGAACCGGCTTGGTGGATCGTTGTGGTGGAGGCGGTGACTACCCGGGCCGCTTCCGACGGGGAGGCTCGTGTGAGGCAGCTCGAGACGCAACTCGAAGAGGCGCGATCGTTCACTCGAGCCGAGAGGGCGAAGACGAAGAACCTCAAGAGGGAAGTGGCGGCTGCTGAGAAGGCCTCGCAAGCAGTGATCGCCGATCGCCTCGACCCACTCAAGGCCGCCATTGTCGAGGCCCAGTCAGAATGTGATCGGGTGGAGAGACGGGCGGTTGTACTCAGGGCCGACGTGGAGGAAGCGCACGAAGATCGACGCGAGGCCGAACGAATTGCCGCGACGTGCTCGGAACAGGTACGCGAGGCGAAGCGAGAGGTGGCTCGACTCCGGAGGTCGCTCGAAGCGGGCGCATCCGAGTCGATCCCTCGCGATCCGCTTGAGATCGCTCGATGGCTGGACCGGGCCGTCGGGACGTTCGCCCCGTTCCGGGAGGCAGGTGTGGTTGTGCCCGCCGCCGATCTGCACTCAGGGATTGCCGGATCGGCGATACCGGCCGGGGTTGCCCCAGATTCGCGTGCATCGATCGAGGCGCTCTCCGGACTCGACGGATTGACGGTTCTGATCGACGGGCACAATCTGCTCGGTGTACTCGACGCGTCGACCATGGCGACCGGCCGCGCGCGACGGGAACTGATCGCAGCGCTCGGCAAGCTTGATCGTCACCTCGGCAATTCAACCATCGAGATCGTGTTCGACTCCGACCTCGCCGATGGTCGACCGATCACGGTTACGGACAGGGGAATCGTCGTCCGGTTCGCCGGGCCCGACGTGATCGCCGACGATGTTCTCGTCGAGTTGGCTGCAGAGCACGGTGCCACGGCGATCGTGGTCTCGGACGATCGGGAAGTCAGGGATTGCTCCGCCAGGCACGGATCGACCGTGCTCTGGGCGAAGGCACTCGCAGCCTGGCTGTGAAGGCAGCCCACAGCCGACAGCCCACAGCAAGGCCAAGTATCACTCACGTATTTGAGGTAGCTTCCGCTGTCCGCTGTCCGCTGTCCGCTGTCCGCTGTCCGCTGTCCGCTGTCCGCT
>JAOZMA010000105.1:0-4682 GCA_029934555.1 Acidimicrobiia bacterium
CTCCGGTGGAGCTGAGGGGATTCGAACCCCTGACCCCTTGACTGCCAGTCAAGTGCTCTGCCAGGCTGAGCTACAGCCCCGGAAGATTCGGGATTCTATCAGGACTCGGACGTAGCAGCGGGTTCCGCGAACTCAACCCGTGGAGCGTCGGCCCACAACCGCTCGAGATCGTAGAACTCTCTTGTCTCAGCATCGAACAGGTGGACGACGAAATCCCCGTAATCGAGCAGGACCCATCGGCCGTAGTCCGCGCCCTCCCTGCGAAGGGGACGGTCACCGAGGTCACGGAGTCGGAACTCCACGTCATCGGCGAGGCTTCTCACGTGTCGGTTGGAGGTTCCGGTTCCGATCACGAACACATCGGTGATGACCACGAGATCTGAGACGTCGAGAAGGGCAACATCGGTGCCCTTCTTGTCGATGATCGCTTCTGCAGCGGCACGCGCTGCGGTTTCGGCGTGCTGGTTGGCTGGGATGGGAACTCCTTCTACAAGTGTGCCCTGATTCTAGGAGAGAGTTCTCCTTGCTTCAGAGCGGTTTCCGATAGAGATTGTGATCAGTCACGTATGCAAGGACTGTGTCCGGGACGAGAAAGCGGATCGATCGGCCCTCGGAGACGTGCCTTCTCAACATGGTCCCCGAGAGGTCGATCGGCGGCATGTCGAGCCAGACGATCTCACGTTGCACAGCGCTTTCGACATCCGATCGCTTGATGCCCGGTCGAGGGACAGCAGCGATCTGCACCCGGTCGAGCAGCTCCTTCGATCGATGCCACGTCGGTATGCCTCCGGCGGCGTCGGCCCCGACGATGAGGACGATGCGCTCCTCGTCGAAGCTCTCCACTGTGTCGATGGTGACGGTCCATCCGTCACGGTGTACCTCCCGATCGTCAACCGTGAAATACTCGATGCCTTCCACTGCCAGTTCAGTCATGCGAAGCCGGTGGCGTGCCTCGGACACGTCCCGTCCGGCCTTCTGCCAGGGACGTCCGGCGGGGATGAACGTGACCGTGTCGACGTCCAGTTGATCGTGAGCAGCCTCGCCGGCCGCGAGGTGGGCGAAGTGAAGAGGATCGAATGTACCGCCGAAGATGGCTCGCATGACGTCCAGGATACGGAGTCCCCGGCACCATCGCGCGCAACCACAGTGCACCCGACAGCTCCTTGCTGCACTTCAGGGCGTTCAGCGGATCGATGTAGCGGTCACCGATTCGCACTGAGAAGTGAAGGGCGACTCTCCCGTCGTGGGTTCCTACGATCCCGACAACGTCGCCGCGCCGGACTACGTCACCCTTTCCGACGGCTCTGCTGCTGAGATACGAGTACGAGGTCCTCAGGCCACCGTGGTCGACCGTGACGGTCCTGTTTCCGACGACCACTCCACTGAATGAGACATGCCCATCGTCGGCTGCTCGGATCGGTGCTCCTTCAGGAGCGGCAATGTCGATCCCCCAGTGACCGCTGTATCGACCGGTTGGCAGGAACCCCTGAACGACCTCGCCAGATACGGGCCATGCCAACGCAGCGCACGAAGGCGAAGCGATCGATATCGTCATCAGAACGGCCACGAGAAGCAGATTCACAGTGCTCCACCGCCGTCGCCGCACCAACAACCTACCGGATATCAGGGCTCTCGTGAAGGGTCATGACAACGATTGGGCCACAGGTCGACTTTGGATCAGAGAAAGGATCTCCGCCCGGAGCACTGCACCGGTGTACGGCTTCACGAGGATCACCGCATCAAGGGCTGCCACACGATCGGCAACACCGCTGCGACTGTCACCCGTGGTCACGACGACCGGTATCTCGGATGTCACCGAATCGGAACGGAGGCGTTCGAGTACCTGCCACCCAGACAGATCCGGCAATCCGAGATCGAGGACAACTGCATCAGGTGGATTAGCGAGCGCTGCCTCGAGGCCGTCCGATCCCCTGAGGTATGACTCGATCTCGACGTCGGTGTCCCGCATCGTGATCTCGATGAGTCGCTGAATCACCGGAGAGTCTTCGATGGCGATGATTCTGGCCACAATCCCCCTACGGAATCGTTGAGATGGGCGTGGGCCCGTACATTGGTCATCGACCATTCAGCGCCGAACATTGAATCAAACACGACCCTCGGCCTATGCGAGATCGTCTCGTCGACAGAGCGACCCGGATTCCTACGTCAGGAGGATGAGGTCGTCCCTGTGAATGGCCGCGCCGCCCGCTATCGACGTGTGCCGGCCCAGGACGTCGCGGAGCGTGGACCCTGCGAGTCCTGCCAGCCCCTTCCCGATCAGGCGGCCGGACCCATCCCGGATCTCGACGGCCTCACCCCGGGAGAAGTCACCCTTCACGGCGACGACACCGACAGCGAGGAGGGAACGACCGCCATCGACGAGGGCTGCCACAGCACCGTCGTCGATCGTGAGCGCACCGAGCGAAGGGAGGCTGAATGCGATCCAGAGGCGTCTCGCACTCAGAGCCGATTCCCGGGGCTCAACCCAGGTACCGATATCGGCGCCCGCGACAGCCTGCCGAAGAGCATCCGACTCCACCGCTCCAACCACGACCGTCGGAATGCCCGAGAAGGCAGCCATCCGGGCTGCAGCGACTTTCGTCGCGACACCGCCCGATCCGAACGTCCCGACGCTTCCACCGCCGTGAAGGCCATCGAGAATCTCATCGGTGTGTCGCACAGCACCCAGAAGCTCCGGTTCGGCGACGAGCTGTGGATCGTGGGCATAGAGACCGGGAGTATCCGTGAGGATGACGAGGAGGCCAGCCCCGACAAGATGCGACACGATCGCAGCGAGTCGATCGTTGTCCCCGAATCGGAGCTCGTCGACGACGACAGTGTCGTTCTCGTTGACGATCGGAACGACACCAAGGCTGAGCAGACGTTCCAGCGCCGCCCGGGCGTGGAGGTGTGGCTCGCGACCGGCGAGGACGTCGCGGGTCAGGAGGACCTGTCCGACAACGAGATCGTGCGACGCGAATGCCCGCGAGTAGCGCTCTATGAGCTTGCTCTGGCCAACCGCTGCTGCCGCCTGAAGCCCAGGCACGTCATCGGGGCGCTCGACTACGCCGAGTGCCGGAAGTCCGGCTGCCACTGCACCCGAACTCACCAACACCGTTGGATGGCCGGCTCCGCGAAGCCATGCGATCTGGGCGACGACCCTCTCGATTGCGTCGTCGTCGATGAGGCCACCGCTGGTGGTCAGGCTGGAAGAACCGATCTTGACGACGATCGGAAGGCCCGGTTCGATGGGATGCCTCACGGCGTCTGGCCCCCAGTAGCTTCCGGGTCGTATGTAAAGACCAGCGACCCGATTCGAACGTCGTCGCCCGGTTCCACACCCGCCTCTCGGAGCGCCCCGTCAATCCCGGTAGCGACCAGTCGCTTCGCCACGAGGTCGGCGGCTTCTGGATTGGTCAGATCGTCGAGATTGACGGCCCGTTCGGCAGATCTCCCTCTGACCACCCACTCGCCGCGGCTCCGGTCGATCGTGAACGCATCACCGAGCGGCCGGTGGAGTACGAAGCTCTCCCGGTCCGGTGCTTCTCTCTGCGCGTCCTCCGTCAGATCGGCGATTCGGTGCAGCAACTCAGCCACACCTTGCCCGGTAACACCAGAGATCTCGAACAGTTCAAGGTCTCGTTCCGCAGCCCACGCCGTCTCATGGTCTCCCGGCAGGTCCGCCTTGTTGAGCACGACGACCCGGGGCCGCTCCGCCAGTTCGGGTGAGTGCGATTCCAATTCGTGGAGGAGTACGTCGTACTGGCGCTCCGGAGAGTCGGTCTGAAGCTCTGATGGATCGAGAAGCACGACGAGAACCCGCGCCCGCTCCGTGTGACGAAGGAACTCGTGGCCGAGCCCTTTCCCTTCCGCTGCCCCCTCGATGAGACCGGGGATGTCGGCCAGAACGAATTCCCGCCCGTCGATGGCGACCACGCCGAGATTCGGAACGAGGGTTGTGAACGGATAGTCAGCGATCTTGGGCTTCGCCGCCGACACGCTCGCGACGAGGGTGCTCTTCCCGGAGTTGGGGAAACCGATCAGCGCTCCGTCCGCAACCAGTTGCAGTTCGAGCATGAGCGTTCGATCGTCGCCGTACTCCCCCTGTTCTGCGAACGATGGGGCCCTGCGGTCCGGCGTGACGAAAGATGCGTTGCCACGACCACCCCGACCGCCTTCGGCGACAACGAGTCGTTGGCCAACATCGACGAGATCGGCCATCAGCATCCCGTCCTCGTCGCGAACCACGGTGCCAAGCGGGACAATGAGTTCGAGGTCATCGCCCTTTCCCCCGTGCCGCAGCTCGCCCTCGGCATGGTCTCCGTCACCGGCTTTCCAGTGCGGCTTGCGATCGTAACGCAAGAGCGTACCGATGCCCGGGTCGGTCATGAGGATGACGTCGCCACCCCTCCCCCCGTTTCCGCCATTCGGACGACCACGAGGCTTCCCCTTCCTCTTCTGAAACGAAGCAACGCCTGCCCCACCCGCGCCACCGCGAGCGAACAGGCGTACAGAGTCAACGAAAGAAGCCATGGGGGAACCGTAGTCCGTAGTCAGTACTCAGTAGTCCGTACTCGAAATCCTCGGGTCCGCATATGGAGATGCGCCGGCACAAGGCCGGCGCAATCTGGATACGGATTACGGACTACGGAATACGGAGTACTTCTGTGCTGCCTACGGCT
>JAOZMA010000105.1:4692-7503 GCA_029934555.1 Acidimicrobiia bacterium
TACTCGGTAGAACACAAGAACACGGACGTGGACCGTGGCGTCAGGATCGTACGAGGGCCTTCGGTACCGACTACCGACTACCGACGACCGATGGCCGACTACTGGCCCGGCAGTACAGAAACCTGGCGGCGGCCGCGCTTGGAGCCGTACTGGACGGTGCCTGCGGTCATCGCATAGAGCGTGTCGTCTCCGCCACGACCGACATTGTCACCAGGGTGGATGCGCGTGCCGCGCTGCCTGACGATGATGGCGCCCGAGTTGACGACCTGTCCGTCGAATACCTTCGGCCCGAGTCTCTGCGCTGCAGAATCGCGACCGTTCTTGGATGAGCCGCTTGCCTTGGTCTTGGACATCTCAGCCCTCCTTCTTCCCGGTCTTCGCCTTCGACGAGGCCGACTTCTTCTCGCCCGTCGTGTCGGAGGACGCCTTCTTCGCCTTCTTGGCTTTCTTGGCCTTCTTGGCCTTCTTGTCGGAGTCGTCCGAATCCTTCGCCTCCGCCGCGTCTACGGGCGCCTTCTTCTTGCCTGCGGGGAGTTCGATCTTCTTCACTTCGAGGCGTGTGTACTTCTGGCGATGACCGGCGCGCCGGCGATACCCGGTCTTGTTCTTGTACTTGAAGATGTCGATCTTCGGACCGGTGGAATCACCGACGATCTCGGTGGTCACGGTCAGCTTATCGAGAGCGTCGCGGTCGGAGATGACGCTGCCGTCGTCGTTCACGATAAGCAGCGGGGTGAAATCCACTTCCCCGTCAGCCTTGATGCGCTCGACGTCGATAACGTCGCCTTCTTGAACTTTGGCCTGCTTGCCGCCGGCGCGAATGATGGCGTACATGATCCTTCAATACTTGTGGTGGACGAGCCGACTCTCTCGGCGCGGTCAAACGCTTCGCGTGCGAAGCGCCCGCTGATGATAGCGGAACGGCGTCCTATGGCTAGGGCCGTCTACGACTCGTCGCTGTCTTTCGTGTCGGCAACGATCGGAACGCCGGATGTCGCCGCCTCTTCGTGCAGGAGGACGCCCCGTCCGCTGCACCGCGGGCAGACCTCGGAGAACGACTCGAGGAGACCCGCCGACACGTTCTTGCGGGTCATCTCTACCAGCCCGAGATTCGAGACGTCGAAGACCTGGGTACGCATCTTGTCCTTCGCCAGATGCTCTCGCATGCGGAGCAGTACGGCGTCCTGGTTCTTCTGGATCTCCATGTCGATGAAGTCGATCACGATGATTCCGCCGATGTCCCGGAGCCTTAGCTGTCGGGCGATCTCCTCGGCGGACTCCAGGTTGTTCTGGAGGACCGTGTCTTCAAGGTTCGAGTGTCCGACGTACCGGCCTGTGTTCACGTCGATGACGGTGAGCGCCTCGGTGCGGTCGATGACGATGTGGCCACCTGAAGGGAGCCAGACCTTTCGATCGAGCGCCTTGCGAAGCTGATCCTCGACGTGGAAACGCTCGAACAGCGGCAGCTCGTCGCCGTACAGCTGAACCTTCTCGATCAGGTCGGATCCGGTGCCTCCGAGATACGAGAGGATCTGGTCGTGCGTGTTGCGATTGTCGACGATCAGGCGTTTGAAGTCTCTCGTGAAATGCTCGCGAATCACCCGGATGACGAGTGGTGGCTCCTGGTAGATGAGTGCGGGAGCCGCGGCCGTCTTCATGTCCTTCTCGATCCCGGACCAGATGTCGCTGAGCCGATCGATGTCGGACTTGATGTCTTCAGGAGTCGCACCTTCAGCCGCGGTGCGAACGATGACACCCATCCCCTCGGGACGGAACTCGGCGACGAGTTCACGCAGTCTCCTGCGTTCGTCGTCAGGAAGGCGTCGCGAGATGCCCCTCACCTGCGCGTCGGGGGCAAGTACCAGGTACCGCCCGGCGAGACTGATCTGGTTCGTGAGACGGGCACCCTTGTGACCCATGGCATCTTTGACGACCTGCACCAGAACAGGATCTCCCGGCTGGAGGGCAGACTCGATACGCTTCGGCTTGCCGTTCAAGTCGTAGGAGCTGTAGTTCACGTCCCCGGCGTAGAGAACGCCGTTCTTGCCTCCGCCGAAGTCGATGAACGCCGCTTCCATCCCCGGCAGGACGTTGCGGACCTTGCCGAGATAAACGTTGCCGACGAGGGATCGCTTGTCGGATCGGGCTACGTAGTGCTCGACAAGGACGGGACCTTCGAGGACCACGATCTGGGTCTGGTGCGGCATGGATCGAACGAGCATCTGCTTGCGGGCAGTGTCGGGCGGTGGTGAGACCTCGACGTGCGGGGGACGGCGCCGACGCCGCTGATCGGTGCGCTTCTGCTGCTTCTTCGGCTGCCGTTCCGACTGCCGCTTCGGCTGCCGCTTTGGCTTCGCAGGATCCTTGGTAGTCGGCGACTCAACGGTCGAGAATCGGCGAACGGTGACGACTTCGCCGTCGACCGTCCGAACCGAACGCTCCTCTGTCGCAGAGCCGCGGCGCACCACCGGCACAGACTTCTTCCGGAACAATCCCATCAGTGAACTCCTTCGAGGTGCCAGGGATCCGGCGAGGTTCGTGCACGAATGGCTTCAACGTGAGGTCGGCCACGACGAAATCTCGATGATCGATCGTCGCGAAGTGCCGGTAGACGTTGAGCATGCGCGTGTGCTTCTCGATGGTCCCAGGTCGAAAATGGCGACCGCGCTCTGCGGTCGTCTGAAAACGAGAGTAGCGCGCCGCTTGGTCTACTCCGGGGCAATCGACCCAAGTAGATCAGTAGAGCAGTAGAGCAGTACTGATCTACTGATCTACTGATCTACTGATCTACTGATCTACTGATCTACTGAT
>JAOZMA010000001.1 GCA_029934555.1 Acidimicrobiia bacterium
CTGTGAGCTGTGAGCGAGAAGAGGGAGCCTTCACCGACTACCGACTACCGACTACGGATTACGGACTACCCAGTACTCACTTAATCACCATCAACACTGCGCCTGCCGTGACCGTGTCGCCCGGCTGGACTCGGAGATCGACGATATCGCCGCTCGCAGACGCCTTGATCTCGTTCTCCATCTTCATCGCTTCCAGCACACATACCGGATCGCCGACGCGCACGGCGTCGCCGGCCGAATGGTGCACCTTCACGATGGTGCCCTGCATCGGTGCCGTCACGAGGCCCTCTCCGGAGACGGAGGCCTGTTCTTTGCTGAGCTTCGGTGCTTTGCGTCGCGGTGCGGGGCGTTGTCCCGATCCTGTCGATGCGATGACCGGTGACCAGTACTTCACCTCGAAGCGTCGCCCGCCCACTTCGACGGTGATCTCACGCTCTTGGAGCTCCTCGTCTTCTGGCATCGCCTGAGAACTCTTCGATCCGAGATCGCTGAAGTCCATGAGGTCTTCGACGAGGCGAGTGTTGACATCGCCGGCGGGGAAATATGCGTCCTTGAGAATCTGCAAGTGTGCAGGGATCGTTGTCTCGACACCTTCGATCTTGAACTCGGTGAGCGCCCGGATCGATCGGCGAATCGCCTCGTCACGATCCCGCCCACGGACGATGAGCTTGGCGATCAGATTGTCGTAGTACTGGGAGATCCGCGAACCCTGGCGAACACCGCTGTCGACGCGAACACCTGGTCCGGCCGGCTCGCGGTATGTGGAGAGCTTGCCGGGCGTGGGGAGGAATCCGCTAGACGGATCCTCCGCGTTGATCCGGAACTCGATGGCGTGCCCGGTCCGCTCGACCGAATCGAACGAGAGGTGCTCGCCTGCGGCGACGCGCAGTTGTTCGACCACGAGATCGATGCCTGTGGTCTCTTCGGTGATCGTGTGCTCGACCTGGATCCTGGTGTTCATCTCGAGGAAGAAGAGATCGCCGTTCGTATCGAGGAGGAATTCGACCGTGCCGGCATTCACATATCCGGCAGCACGCCCGATTGCAAGAGCGGCTCTCCCGAGCTCGGCCCGCTGCTCGTCGGTGAATCCTGGAGCCGGTGTCTCCTCCACGAGCTTCTGGTGACGCCGCTGGAGTGAGCAGTCTCGCTCGCCGAGGAACATCTCGTTGCCGTGGGTGTCGAAGATGACCTGGGCTTCGATGTGACGCGGCGTGTCGAGGTAGCGCTCCACGTAGACCTCGGGGCTGGCGAACCACGCCACGGCCTCTCGCTTGGCGCCTTCGAATGCCGACTCAAGTTCGCTCTCATCACGTACGACCTTGAGCCCCTTGCCGCCGCCCCCGTGGGCCGCCTTGATGGCGACGGGGAGACCGTGCTCGTTAGCGAAAGCCCTGACCTCGGAGACGTCGTTGAGCGGTTCGGTTGTTCCAGGGACCGCGGCTACACCGGCTTCGGCGGCAGCGATGCGGGAAGCGATCTTGTCGCCCATCGTGGCGATCGCTTCGGGAGGCGGGCCGACCCAGATGAAGCCGGCCTCGATCACCGCTCTGGCGAATTCAGCGTTCTCTGCGAGGAACCCGTACCCGGGATGAATGGCATCGGCTTTCGATTCGCGGGCAACCTCCAGGATCCGGTCGATGTTCAGGTAGGACTCGGATGATGGAGCCGGACCGACGTTCCACGCTTCATCGGCAAGGTCGACGTGGACGGCGTCCCTGTCAAGTTCGGAGTAGATGGCGATCGCGCGCAGGTTGAGGTCATGGGCAGCGCGAATCACTCTGACGGCGATCTCGCCTCGGTTTGCAATGAGAACGGATTTCACGGCTGGCATTCTAGGCGGGGGTGTTCTGTCGTCTGCGGTCCGACCCGGGGCATCGACGCGGGGTTACCAATGACAGCGGTATCTGGAGAGCCCGCATAGCCTCATGCATCTCATGGGTCTCCCCATGCGGTATCCCCGCTTCTTCATTGTGTTGCTCGTCGCGCTCGGCCTCGCCGCAGCGCCGGCGACCGACGCCTATGCCACCGACGTCGATCCGCTCCCTGATGCTCTCAGGCAGATCGAGACGCTGGCGGATGTCTCGCGGCACGCCTCGTCCGCAGCCGATCTCGCTCGCAGAGGGGCGGTCGTCAGGTCACTTGCTCAACGAGCCGATCTCGACTACGCCCAGGCAGGTCATCTTCTCGATGCCATCGTCGGGTTCGTGGTCGTGATGACCGAAGCGGGCGAGCGATCGGGAGTACTCGACAGTCCCGGAATCGATGAGGTGCTCGAGATGATGCTTGCGTTCGTCGCATCGACCGATCCTCAGTCTGACGAGGCATTCGCGAAGGCGGGATACCTCACGGAACGGGCGATCGCTGCGACGAGACTCCTCGAAGAGTCAGAGCGTATCGCCATGGACGCACTGATCGTGGAGGAGACGATCCACGTCGTCGGCCCGATCGAACGGTGGAGACCGCTCGTCGAGCGGTACTTCTCTCCGGATCGTGTCGAGGAGGCGCTGTCGATCATCGACTGCGAATCGAACGGCGACCCCAACGCCCGCAACCCGCGCAGCAGTGCCGCCGGTCTCTTCCAGTTTCTCGATCGAACGTGGTCCCATTCCTCGGAACAGGCCGGATTCGAAGGGGAGTCGCCGCTCTCGCCGGAGGCCAATATTGCTGCGGCTGCATGGCTCGTTGAGTACTCGCTCGGTGTTGGTGACTCACCGTGGGCGCACTGGACGTGCCGGCCGTGACGCGTCTTCGAAGCAGGGCGACCCTCGTCGTCACCGATCTCTCGGGTTGGTGTGTCTACAACGGGATGTTGCCGTGTTTCCTCGGCGGGGTTGCTTCCCTCTTGTTACGCAGCATCTCGAGGGCGCGGATCAAGCGGGGCCTCGTCTCGCGTGCCTCGATGACGTCGTCGATGTAGCCACGTGCGGCGGCAACGTACGGGTTGTTGAATCGGTCCTCATAGTCTTCGATCAGACGGAGGCTCTCGGCTTCGACGTCGTCAGCTTCTCGCAGCTCCCGTCGGTGGATGATGTTCACGGCTCCCTTGGCTCCCATCACCGCGATCTCCGCCGTTGGCCAGGCGAATGCGATGTCGGCCCCGATCGACCGAGCGTTCATGACGAGGAACGCTCCGCCGTAGGCCTTGCGGGTGATCACCGTAACTCGCGGCACGGTCGCCTCTGAGAACGCGTACAGGAGCTTCGCTCCGTGACGGATGATCCCCGCGTGTTCTTGTCCGACGCCGGGAAGGAAACCCGGCACGTCGACGAGCGTCACGAGCGGGATGTTGAACGCGTCGCAGAAACGAACGAAACGCGCACCCTTGGACGATGCGTCAATGTCGAGTGTTCCTGCGAGGGCCGCCGGTTGGTTCCCGACGATACCGACCGTGTATCCGTCGAGCCGTGCGAACCCGATGATCAGATTCGGGGCGAAGTGCTCGTGCACCTCGTAGAACTCGCCATCGTCAGCTATCGACTGGACGACCTCGACCATGTCGTACGGCTGGTTCGGGGAATCCGGGATGATAGTAGTGAGCAGTTCGTCCATCCGATCGGGACGATCGAGCGGCGTGAAGAACGGAGCAACCTCCATGTTGTTCTGCGGCAGGAACGACAGCAGATAGCGGATCTCTTCCATTGCCGATCGGTCATCGGGAACGACGAAGTGGGTGACGCCCGAGCGAGTCGCGTGAGCGTGGGCCCCTCCCAGCTCTTCCATTGTGACGTCTTCACCCGTCACCGTCTTGATGACCTCGGGTCCGGTGATGAATAGATGAGCCGTCTCTTCGACCTGGAAGACGAAGTCGGTGATCGCCGGTGAGTAGACGGCGCCACCGGCACACGGTCCCATGATGACTGAGATCTGGGGGATCACTCCCGATGCGCGAACGTTCCGTTCGAAGATCCGGCCGTAACCGTGGAGCGCTGCGACGCCCTCCTGGATCCTGGCACCGCCCGAATCCTTGATCCCGATGATCGGCGCGCCGTTCTCCATCGCGAGGTCCATCACCTTGCAGATCTTGTCGGCGACCGCCGCACCGAGACTCCCGCCGTATGTGGTGAAGTCCTCCGCGTAGACGAACACCGTCCGCCCATCGACCTTGCCGTATCCGGTAACGACTGCATCGCCGAGCGGCCGGTTCTCTTCGACGCCGAAGCCGGACGCGTGATGCTTCGCGAACATGTCGAGTTCCTGGAACGTGTCCTTGTCGAGGAGCAGGTCGACGCGTTCCCTGGCGCAGAGCTTCCCAAGGTCGTGCTGGCGATCGACCGCGCGCTGATTCGTCGGAGCGATGGCGTCCTCGCGCAGGGCTCGTAGCTTCTTGATGCGGTCTTCGGTGCTCACGGCTCTCCCGTTAGTCTCAGGTTCTGACCATCGAGGTGGATGATTGGCTACACGATACGCAGTTGTCGAACTCGAGTTGGCGGAATCCACACAGGATGAAGCTCGGGAACGCTACCAACGGTCCGATCCCGTCCTCGTGATCGCGGATCACCAAACGGCTGGGAGAGGCCGTCTCGGACGGGACTGGATCGAACCCGATCGCGCCGTATTCACATCTCTGGCCTTCGAACCTGCCTGGCCGATCGAGGCCTGGAGTCTGATCCCGCTGGCGGCGGGTCTGGCTGCGAGGTCGGCCATAGAGAGACTGAGCGGGATCAACGTGGCCCTGCGCTGGCCCAACGACCTGATGATCGGCGAGGGGAAGATCGGGGGATTGCTCGCCGAGTCCGCCGACGGGGTGGCGATCGTCGGTTGTGGGATCAATCTGTTGTGGATGGATCCGGTCGCGGAAGCCGGGGCGTTGTATGAGACCGACCCGGATCCGGGGATCGCCCGGGAGCTCGCCGTCGCCTGGGCCGATCAACTTCTGGACCACATGGCGTGCGGCCCCGATGGTTGGGGCATCGACGGATACCGGGAGGCATGCGTCACGATCGGCCGATCGGTTTCATACCCCGGCGGCTCGGGGACCGCGGTCGCCGTTCTCGACGACGGATCGCTGTCGGTCGAGACGACGGGCGGGATGATCACCGTGCACAGCGGGGAAGTACGGCTCCACGGCCGGGCTACCCTCCCGACGGATCCGAGGAGGATTTGATGGGCATCTCGAAAGCGGTCGTAACCGGCGGAGCCGGCTTCATCGGATCGAACCTCGTGAACCGGCTTGTCGACGAGGGCACCGAGGTGCTCGTCATCGACGATCTCTCGACCGGGATGCTCTCCCGTCTCTCATCCGCTCGCGCTCTCGGAGGCGTTCACTTTCATCAGATCGATGTCAGGGCGCCGGAGCTGCGTGATGCGTTCATCGCCTTCGCTCCCGAGGTCGTATTCCATCTCGCCGCCCAGATCGACGTGCGTGCGTCGGTTGCCGATCCGGTGACGGATGCATCGATCAACGTGCTCGGCACGATCAATGTGCTGCTCGCCGCCAGGGACGCAGGCGTCGATCGTGTGGTGTTCTCATCGTCCGGTGGGGCCACGTTCGGTGACACGACGACGATTCCGACACCCGAGACCGTCACCAGGAGACCCGACTCGCCGTACGGCGTCTCGAAGAAGATCGTCGATGACTACCTGGACTACTTTCGGAGAACCGCCGCCCTCGACTACGTATCCCTCGGGTTCGCAAACGTCTACGGACCGGGTCAGGACCCGGCAGGGGAGGCCGGTGTCGTTGCAATTTTCTCCGGCGATCTCCTGTCCGGACGAACATCGACGATCTACGGCGACGGGCTTCAGACTCGTGACTATGTCTTCGTCGAAGACGTCACCGACGCTTGCTGGCGTGCGGCGCTCCAGGGCGGAGGCCGCTACTTGAACATCGGGACCTCGGTGGAGACCACCGTCGTCGACCTGTACGACAAGATGGCCAGGATCGTCGGGTCCTCGGTGCGGCCCAATCACGCTGCACCTCGAGCAGGGGAGCAGCGCCGGTCGGCCCTCGACGCTTCGGAGGCCAGGGAGACCCTCGGATGGGAGCCGTGGACGAGCCTCGATGACGGTCTCGCCCAGACCATCGACTGGTTCAGAAAGTAGGAGCGGAGAGCTAACAGCTCACAGCTCCTAGCCGACAGCTCACAGCTCACAGCCAACAGCCAGGAAGGCGTTGGCGTTCGAGGCCCACGAGCAACAATCCTCGCTGTCCGCTGTCCGCTGTCCGCTGTCCGCTGTCTGCTGTCTGCTGTCTGCTGTCTGCTGTCTGCTGTCTGCTGTCTGCTGTCCGCTCCAAGTCTTCGACCGTCTTCGGCCGGTCTTCCTTCAACAGCTTCGACAGTGCCCTGTCGGTGAGGATCCTGCCATTCGTCCGGCATCCCGGGCAGCAGTTGGTCTCTCGAACTCCGGGAACGATCCGCTGGATCGGCACCTCGCACTTCGGACACGGCTGTCCGAACTTGCCGTGCACGGCCATGTCCGGGTGGAACGCGGTGACCTTCGTCGGGAAACCATCACCCGTCTCGGCTATCCGAATTCCGGTCCATTCTGCGAGCGTGTCACCCGTCGCTTCGAAGAGATGCTCGGCCTCTTCGGCGTGTGCCGCTCGCGACCGAGGCGTCGATCGGCGGATCATAGGTACGGAGCACCGAGACGCTGCGAACCCGAACCCCGGTCAACATCTCACCAACGACCCGCGTTCGAAGAGCGTGGAGATAGCCTCGATCTCAGGAAGTCCAGGCATGCCAAAGTCGCCGGACTCCAGTCGCCAGTCCCCAGTCCGAGATACGCACCGGCCTTCCGCTGCGGGCCCTTTTTCCCTTGCGTCTGGTGACTGGGGACTGGTGTCTCATCGGAACATGTCTTCTTCTGGGGGTCTTACTAGATCGGTTGCTCGTCCTTCACCTGTCAGATCGAGGCCGCGGACGACGGCTGCGGGGATCTGGTCGGACTTGCCCATGACGAGGTCTGCCGCCGCTGCGATCTCATCGACGATCGCGATCTCGGTGACGTTCATCGTGCGTCCCCGGGCATCCGTCTCACCGCGCAGATCGAGGATCGCCGGGAGCCCTGAGACACCGATAGCGACGTCGACGAGGCCGCGCCGCCACGGGCGGCCGAAGGTGTCTGTGATCACGACGGCGATCGAGGCGCCCAACGCACGTTCGATACGAAGCCGGATCCGATGCGCCGACCGGTCGGGGTCGACGGGGAGGAGGACAGCCCATCCGTCTTCCACATTGGAACGATCGACCCCGGCATTAGCACAGATGAACCCGTGCTCGGTCTGTGCGATGAGAAGATCGCCGCGGCGTCTCAGAATCGATCGAGCTTCCCGTTCGGCGAGTTCCCGGTAGGCACGATCATCGGCAGCTTGCTCGATCCGGCCTTCGGCCTTGGAGACCACCTTGTGAGTGATGACCACGATGTCGCGATCGGTCAGCGTGATCTTCGAGGTCGCGAGGCCGTCGACGATGAGCGCCGCAAGATCGTCGCCGGGGGCAACCTCGGGTATCCCGACAATCGGGTGGAGCTCGATGCTCATGTGAAGGTCTCCTGGAACCACTCGGCGAATCTTCGGGCCCCATCCGGGGAGCCAAGTCGGGTGTCGGTGGCGTGGATCATGACGGATGCTGACAGTTTCTCTGCGTCTCTCGCGTCTCCGATGTCGATGACAAGATCGGAGATGAGACCCTCGTACGCTGCGAGTATGCCTGCGTTCCCTGCAGGGAATCCGAGAGACCTCATCACTCGATCGGCCGGCCCCTTGAGCGCCTTGCCTCCGAAGAGGGGGCTGATCGCTACGACGCGTTCCTTCTCGACGACGGCCTGTCGAATCTCAGGGACGGCGATGATCGGTCCGATCGATAGAGGCGGATTCGACGGGGCGATCACGACGAGATCCGCGGCAGCGATGGCCTCGAGAACTCCGGCGGCGGGCTTGGCGTGTTCGGCACCGGCGTACTCGACTTCGACGACATGGTCACGGTGTCCGCGCTCGACGAAGTACTCCTGAAACGGGAGCCATGTTCCGTCCGAGATCCGAACCCTGGTGCGGAGCCGATCATCGGTCGCAGGCAAGATCCGTGTTCCAACGCCGAGCGCAGACCGAATCCGCTCGATGACCTCCGAGAGTTTGTGCCCAGACTGCAGCATCCGCGTTCGCAGCAGGCAGGTCGCCAGGTCACGATCACCGAGCCGGAAGGTGGTATCGGCACCGAGCCTCTCGAGTTGATCCATCACGGAGAACGAGTCCTCGCCGATGCCCCAGCCGTGTGGCCCCTCGATACCGGCAAGCGTGTAGAGAACGGTGTCGAGGTCGGCGGACACATGGACACCGTGGACCAGTTCATCATCGCCCACGTTGCCGACAACGACGAGGTGGTCGTCGGCAAACACGTGTGTGAGGGACCTGGCACCGCGTGCTCCGCCGACTCCGCCGGTCAACACAACGGCGAAAGGATTGGAATATGTCGTCTTAGGTCCTTGAATGGTCTCGTTCATGTCATCTCCGGAGGGCGCACGCCCAGTATCAATCGCGGCCGTGATCATCGCTCGACGCGATGCCGATCTGCCAGCGACCATCGAATCGGTCCGTCGCCAAGTGTACGAAACACAGCGGATCATCGTGGTCGGTGGTGACAAGGACGCGCGCCGGGTCGCTTCTGACAACGGTGTCGAGTGGATAACGAGTGTCGCCGGCGTGATAGAGACCTGTGGCGACGTCACCCATATGTGGTTCGTCCTGGACGGAGTACGCGCTCGGCCGGACGCTCTCGGTGCGCTGGTTCGTGGCCAGGCACGCCTTGATGCCTCGGTGGCCGGATCAAAGATCCTCGATGAAAAGAACCCCGACCGGTTGCTCTCTGTCGGATACGCGACCGACGTATTCGAGACGCCGTACACGGGATTCGACGAGGATGAACTCGACCAAGGTCAGTACGACGTTGTTCGCGATGTTGCTGCCGTCGGTGGGCAGTCGACACTCATGCGAATGGACCTTGCCCGGGGCCTCGGCGGTCCGGACACTGCGATGGCGCCGGTTGCGGCAGCCGTCGACTTCTGCCAGAGAGCACGTCTCCGGGGCGCACGCGTCGTGGCGATTCCCTCATCAGAGGTGCTGGCCCACAACGACCATGACGAACTCGATCGATGGAGTGAGCGCGCCGGACGCATCCGGGCCATGATCAAGGTCTACGGGCCACTGACGCTGTTCTGGGCACTCCCGATGGCCTTTCTCTCCGGTTTCGCTCAGTCCTTCCTGTCGCTCTTCCTGGGACGTTGGCGGTTCTTCGAGTGGATCCGGGCGTGGCTGTGGAACCTGGTGAAACTGCCGAACACGCTCCATGAGCGTCACGCCGCGCGAAAGGGGCGAGTCGTCGGTGACGCCGAGCTCTTCAGATATCAGATCAGCGGTTCCGTCGCCCTCAAATCCGTTGTAACGGAGTTGTCAGATCGGATCCGACGGAGGCTCCCGGGAGAAGACCAGTTCTCGGTCGAGGCAGTCGGCGAAGAGCTCAGACGGCCATCGTTCATCGTTGGAGCGGTCGCGCTGCTGTTCGTTCTTCTCGCTACCCGAAGCATCTGGTCCGTTGGTTTGCCGGCGATCGGGTTCAGCCTGCCGTTCCCGGATTCGGGGCCCGGAGCCATTTCGGCGTATGCCGGGGGTTGGAACCCGGCGGGTCTTGGATCCGTAGAACCGCTCCGACCGTTCATCGCCCTCGCGGGTCTGATCCAAACCATCCTCTTCGACAATCGACGTCTCGCCGAGTACATCTTGACCGTAGGGTCGTGGCTCGTCGGGATATGGGGCGTCGTCCGCCTGCTGCGCACCTGGAGCATCCGTGCGGTCGCCGGGACCCTCGCGGGGATCGTGTACGTCGCCGGCCCCGCCGCACAGGCAGTGGCCCAAGAGACGGCGGTTGGGGTCGCCATCGTCATCGGACTGATCCCCTGGTCCATGCGATTTGCTCTCGCTCCTTTCCCGGCCTCGTGGGGTGCGAGAGTCGGACGAATCACGGCCGTCGCGATCCTCGCCGGCCTCGCTGCGATGCTCGCACCGCTCACGCTCGCGATCCCGGTAGCCGCTTTGCTCATATGGGCCCTCCTCAACTTCACCGACGGCACCTTGTGGCGAGCGTTCGGTATCTCGCTTGGGGGAGCTGTCCTCGCTGTTCCACTGCTCTTTCCCTGGCTGGGAACCGCAGATCTGTATCGCTTCGTCACCGACGGCGAGGCCTACTGGTCGCTTCCGATCGTCACCGCCGTCATCGTTGTGATCGCCGCGGCGGCCGTGCTCGTGGCAGCGCCGCCCCGGCTCGCCCTGATCGCCGCTTGGGGCGCCGTGCTGGCTGCGGTGGGGACGTTCCTTGCCCGATCCGCAGGATTCGGCTCGGGCAGAGAGATCGAGGCCGCAGGGATCGCGGTCGTCTCGCTGGGGGTGGGACTCATCGTCGGTCCGTCCTTCGAAGCGATCACGCGTGTTCGTGAAGTAGGCGGGTGGCGGCGCATCGTTAGTGGAATCGCGGTCGCGGCATCGGTCTTCCTCGTTGCGACCGCCGTCGTCACGGTTCTTGGTGGTCGCGCCGGCTATCCGAGCGATGAATACCGGGAAGCATTCACCTTTTCGGCTGCACGGCCGGGTGATCCGACGGCATCGAGGATCCTCGTCCTCGGAGCACCAGGCAATCTTCCCGGTGATGACAGGACCGTCGGCGGAGCGGCGTATCGTCTTGTTTCTGCGCCGATGCCGGAGTCGTGGGAGACGCACTTGCACACGGCGAGAATCGGCGATGATGCGCTCTCCGACACGCTGGAATCGATCATCGATGGAGAGACGAAACGCGCTGGTGAGCTGCTTGCTCCGTTCGGCGTTCGGTGGATCGTCATCCTCGGCGAGACCGAGATGGACCCGTTCGCCGAAGCGTGGAGGACCATCTTCATAGGTCAACTCGACCTGGTGCCCCTCGGTGGGGGACTCGCCAACACAACGTTCGAGAACGAAGCCGAGAACGCTGTTCGCGCTGTCAGCGCCGAGGGCACGCCGTGGACGCGTGCCGGAACCGGTTATCAGGGGACACGGGAATTCGGGATCGGCCTCGAAGTGAGAGAGAACGCAAACGATCGTTGGGGCCCGGGTGACTGGGAGCAGATTGGATGGGCGAACGGGGTAACGGCGGCAACCGGCACGGTTGGATTCGAACCTATCAACAGTCGTCAATCGCAAGCCATCGCCGCCGCCGTGTGGCTCGTCGCCCTCACCGGCGTCGCATGGGGCGGGAGGAGATTCGGATGAGACTGGTCATCGCAGCCATCGTCGTGGCCGCCGTGGGAGCATTCGCGCTTGTACAGACTGAACCCGTTGCGGAGCGCCCGCCAGATTTCGGTGTGCCACCCGCCGAGACGGTCGGTGCGAGTGGCGACCCGAGCGCCTGGTACTGCCCGTGGGTTGTCTCCGGCGCTCTACGGGATTCGACGTTCAATCTGGGATCGATGATGGATGTCAACGCCACGATCACACTCCCGAACCCGAATCCAACTGAAGATCCGAGCATCAACGAGACACGGCTCCGGGGACCGGGGGCCAGGAGCATCGATGCCGGCGACATCGTCCGCAGAGGTACGGCGCCCGGTGTCGTGGAGTTCGATGACGGGCCAGCAGTCGCGACGACGGTGATGTGGTCAGAAGAGATCTTGACCGGCGACAGGTGCGTCGCTTCGGTCCCGAAGGAGTGGCACCTCGTCGGTGGCATCACGGCTGAGGGTTTCACCCTTGAGCTCCAGCTGTTCAATCCGTTCGCAGAGAGTGCCAAGGTCACCATCGAGGCGATCACTGAGTTCGGCAGGTCGCCGTTGGCAGGGTTCGAGAGCTTCGATGTCCCCGGAAGGTCGTGGGTCACGGAGGATCTCTCCCGCGTCATCCCATTCCTCGACATGGCCACGTTCACCGTGACATCCGAGAGCGGGATCGTCATTCCCAGCCTCATCCTCAACAATGAGAACGACGAGGCATCCTGGCCGGGAACCGGGCAATCAACGATCTGGGACTTCCCTGTGACAAGTCTCCCCGGGTTGGAACCGACACTTGTGATCTCGAACACCGGCAGCGTCGGGGCCACGGTTGCGATCGACCTCTTCACACCCGACGGCCCGATTCTCGACGCCGACGGCAGGATCGTGGCGCCGCTCGAACCGTTGCGAATCCACCTGGCAGATCTGGCGGAGCCGCCCTTCGCCGTGCGTGTGCGATCGAACGCTCCGATCGGGGCGATCATCCAGGCGGCACCGGAGGGCACGTTCCCGAGAACCGACATCCTGCCGCCGGAGGAAGAGGTTGGCGACGAGTCCACGGACGAAGATGCGCCAGACGATGAAGCGACGGACGAAGACACTGCCGATACGACCGGGGATGAGGAATCCGAAGAGCCGGTCGTCTATGACGGACTGGCAGCGATGCCGGGGAACACGGATCCGCTCGAACGCTGGCTGGTCCCCGGCCTTGGAGTCGTGCCGGGTGCGGAGACTTCGATCTGGATACTCAACCCATCCGATGAGAGGGCGACCGTGACCGTGAGTCCCCTCGGTGTCTCTGCCGTCAGTTCCGAGAAGATCGTGATCCCCGCAGGTCGGTACGTGGAGATCCCCATGCCTTCTCTCTCCGAGTCGGGAAACTCAGGGATGCTCATCGATGCGAGCCTGCCGGTCTCCGTCGCTGTGTCGATCGCCGGACCTCAGGGTGTGGCGTTCATCGGCGGTGTCGGAGTCGGATGACCACCCCGAAATGCTTGGTCCGTGTCCTTCCGAGCCCTAAATTTACGCGGCCATGACCTGCGTACGCTGCTCCTCAAACTCCACCTCGTGCCTCACCTACGCATACGATCGTCGTGAGGCGTGGTTGGTCGACAGCGAGGGTTCTGTCCTACCCGGTACTCGATACCCGCTCTGCACGACCCACGCCGATCGAGTGACGCCACCACTCGGGTGGATTCTCCACGATCGCAGATCCCAGCCGACATTGTTCGCTCCGGGTCCGGCGTAGGCCGCGGGGTGTCGATCGACAGGGACGTTCTCGAGGCCGTGAGAGAGATGGACGAGCATGAACTGCGTCGGCTCTACATCCTCGTCAAGGCTCGCCTCGAAGGGCGCGGTGTTGATCTGCCGGGATCGGGCCCCGAGGTCAAGCTGCGGAAACAGATGGTGAGATGCGGGAAAGAGAGCTGCACCCGCTGTCCCCACGGCCCCTACTGGTACGCCTACTGGAACGAAGACGGAAAGCGTCGATCCCGCTACCTAGGGAAGATGGAAGACCTACCGGAAGCGATTGGCTGAAGTCGCCAGTCGCCATCTACCAGCAAGAACCCGAAGCCTGGTCGGATACCGACGATCGAGTACGGAGTACGGAGTACGGAATACTGGCTACTCTTCCCCTCATGGAAGGTAGAACATGAGTGACGGGCTTCGTTGCAGCACATGCGGTCAGAACACGGTGATCGAGATCGAGCTCAAGCTTCCGGATGGATCCGAAGTGGTGTTCTGTTCGTGTCACCGGTGCGAATCGAAGTGGTGGGATCGTGACGGCGAGCAGCTTGACCTGGACGCACTCGTCGATGTGGCACGCCGCGAACTGTAGGTCCCGACAGACCGCCACACCGTCACTAGCCTTTCGGCCGTGACCACTCCGCCCGCACCCGTCGTTATGGAGCCTGCTCTCGAACCTTCTGAGGCCGAGGGAACGGGCGCCGTACCGACCTGGTTGATCATCCTCCTCGTTGCGGCACCGACAGTGCTCATCCTGCTCATCATGTCGGGGATACTCGGAGTTATCGGGTCCGGATCACTGATTCGGTTCCCACAGATCCTCGTCGCCAACACCCCGACCGGCGGTGACATGGGTGCGCACGTGCTCCTGCCACAGGTTCTGAAGGACGTGCTCCTGCCATCCGGCCGGCTCTTCGGATGGTCCGACACCTGGTATGCGGGGTTCCCCGCCCTCTACTTCTACTTCCCGATTCCGGCACTCGTAACTGTCGTCCTCGACGTGTTCCTCCCATACGGTGTCGCGTTCAAGCTCGTGACGATCGTCGGGTTGGTGGCACTACCGGCAGCGACCTACGCGTTCCTGCGTCTCCTCGCCTTCTCGCGCCCGGTGGCGGCGATCGCTGCGCTGACCGGGTCGATGTTCGTGTTCATGGAGAGCTTCTCCATCTTCGGCGCCAACATCAAATCGACGCTGGCCGGGGAATTCTCCTTCTCGTGGTCCTTCGCTCTATCGATCATCTATCTGGGAATCGTTACTCGTGATACCCGTGTCGGGAGTCGGTTTGGCCCATGGGCCGGGATCATTCTCGCGTTGACGGCGATGACGCACATCGTCACGACGATGATCGTGGTCGTTGTCTCGGTGTCGCTCTTGTTCAGAAGGAACGGGCCGAGAACGGTGATCTCATCGTGGGTCGTTGGCTTCGCGATCACAGCGTTCTGGACCCTGCCGCTCGGTATCCGGGTGTTCCAGGGCATGACAACCGACATGGGATGGGCGCCCGTCACCAACATCGTCGGCGATACGAACCCGGGTTCCCCGTTCCCGGGTGAGTTCATTCCCATCCTCGTACTTGGACTCATCGGGATGGTATGGACGATGCTGCGGCGTGACGACGTGATGGTGCTGACGTGGCTCACGCTGCTGCCACTCGCGGGCTACTTCATCCTTCCGAAGATCGGCATCACCGCCTTGTACAACGCCCGACTTCTTCCGTACTGGTACTTCGGCATGTACGTGTTCGCGGGAATCGCACTCGGGTTGGCGGTCCTCGAGATCTCCCGGCGTGTTCCTCTGCGGCGAACCGTGCTCATCGGCGCCTCGTTGGGCGTAGGGTTCGTCGTCCTCACCGCAACCATGCTCTCGGTCCACGACGTGCCCGGCTGGGTCAAGTGGAACTTCGAGGGATACGAGGGGAAGGCCGACTACCACGAGTACCAGGCACTGATGGAGACGGTGGACGTCCTGCCGCCGGGCCGGATCATGTGGGAAGCGAACTCCGAGATGAACAAGTATGGGACGCCGATGGCGCTGATGCTCTTCCCATATTGGAGTGAGGGCCACCCGTCCATGGAGGGGTTGTTCTTCGAGTCATCGCTCACCACACCGTTCCACTTCTTGAACGCGTCCGAAGTCAGCGAACGACCATCGAATCCCGTGCGCGGACTCGACTATCGCGGGTTCAACATGGAGCGAGGGATCACTCATCTCGCTGTGTACAACGTCGACTACTACGTGAGTTTCACCGAGAAGGGCGCGTCAGAAGCCCGGATGGCAGGTCTCGTCGAAGTAGGCGTCGCACCGCCCTGGACGGTCTTCGCTCTCCCCGACTCCGATCTCGTGGACGTTGCAACCATGCGGCCGGCCGTTTGGGACGGCGGGGGCGACTTCCTCGATCCGTCGCTCGAGTGGTACGACGATGTCGATCACCTGGACAACTGGCTTGTTGAGACCGGACCGGAGGAGTGGCTTCGAATCGACTCCGTCGAGGATCGTCTGAAGACGGTGATGCCGTACGCCGGGTCGGGCGTCGTAACCGACATCGTGCAAGAGAACGGTCGGATCTCGTTTACGACGACAGCCGTCGGCGTTCCGCACCTCGTCAAAGAGTCCTACTTCCCGAACTGGAAGGCGGACGGCGCCGAAGGACCGTATCGCGCCGCGCCGTCGCTGATGGTGGTCGTTCCGACGGACGAACACGTCGTGCTTGAGTTCACGAACACGTCTGCCGAGAACTTGGGTATGACCCTCACGCTGATCGCTCTCGCAGGACTGGCGGCATACGCGTACCGTCGGCACAAGCTTCGTTCCCACAGGGTCGACGCATGAAGCGCTACCTGGCCAGCTTCATGACCAAAGAGGCCTTCGAGCAGTTCGTCAAGGTCGGACTCGTTGGCATCGCCAACACGATCGTCTCGTTCGCCCTTTTCAACGTCTTCCTCTGGATGGGGTGGTGGTCGGTGATCGCCGTGAGTGTCGCATTCGCTCTCACGACCTTCATGTCGTATCTCCTGAACCGAACCTGGACCTTCGAGATCAAAGACGGAAAGGTCTCAGGAGGAGAGACGGCGCGTTTCTACATGGTGAACCTCGCCGCATGGGCCGGCACCGCCGGCACGATGTGGTTCGCCGAGGCGATGTTCGGGCCGTTGTCGAAGATCGCTGCGAACGGCGTGTATCTGACCACGTCGATCGTGATCCTCCTTCCGAAGTTCGCGTCCTATCGCGACATCGTGTTCGGGAAGGCGATCAAGGAACAGGAGATCACCCCATCTGACGCGTGATGCGCCGGATCTCCAGGCCTACAGGCTTCTCCGGATCCGCCACACGCCGTTGAGCGTGCGGGGTACCCGCTTGGCAAGACTGCTCTTCGTCTCGCGTTTCTCTTCGACGACGGCGGGCACCTCGGCGATCCGGTATCCAGCACGCTCCGCCCGGACGACGAGTTCTGTGTCGAAGAGATCCTGGGTCGAGATGACTTCCGCTGCGATGTGATCGACGACCTCCCGGCGGATCGCCTTCATGCCGTGTGTATCCGAGACGCCGGATGACAGCACGAAACGCAGCACCTGGTTGAACGTCCACGTTGCGAACCGACGAGTGTTGCCGCGGCGGTCATCTGCGCCCTCCACCCGCTTCGACGCAAGGACCAGGTCGGCATCCTCACCGATCGAGATAACCGAGCGGAGGAAGTCGGCGGAGAAATAGTCGATGTCGAAATTCACGACCCACTCACCGTCGGTCGAAAGGAACCCTTCGCGCATGGCCGCCCCGTAGTCGGGGGTGGGGAGTTCGAGGAGAGAGAGGCCGGGATACCGACCGATGAGTTCACGGACTGCTTGCGCCGTGCCGTCGGTAGAGCCGTTCTCGGCGACAAGCACGGTGATGGACGCCGGGACGTCGGCGATCTCCTCGAAGAGCTCTGCGAGCGCGCCGGGAAGGTAGTCGGCCTCATTGTGAACGGGGATCACGATCGAGAGGGTTGTCGGTGCGTCGGGTGCCATGTCGGCGGTGAGTGTAGGAAGGGATCGGAGACAGGGGCCCGGCCCATCCCGATTCGACCGTACAATCCCAATCATGGATCTCGACACCATCTTCAAGGCGTACGACGTACGCGGCCTCTACCCGACTCAGATCGACGAGGAGGCGGCTCGACGGATCGGGTACGGTTTCGGCACCTTTGCCGCTGCCGATCGGATCGCTGTCGGCCGGGATTGTCGGGCCTCGTCGCCGGCGATCGTGGCTGCTCTCATCGAAGGGATCACTGCCACGGGAACCGACGTTGTCGACATAGGCGAGATCACGACCGATGGCCTCTACTTCGCGTCAGGATCGATGGATCTCCCCGGCGTGGTCGTGACCGCATCTCACAATCCTCCCGAGTACAACGGGCTGAAGTTCTGTCTGGCCGGCGCTGCGCCGGTCGGTGAGGACACGGGGTTGTCTGAGATCAAGCGGATCGCCGCATCGGATCACGAAGCGCAGGATGACCGGGGTTCGGTCGAGGTCGTCGACATCCTCGACGGATACGTCGATCATCTCTTCGGAGTCGTCGACGTAGCGGTGTTCTCGGATCTGACCGTTGCGGCAGATGGGGGGAACGGGATGGCCGGTATCGCCCTGCCGTCGGTCTTCGATCGGCTGCCGGCCAGACTCATCGGCCTCTACCTCGAGCCGGACGGAGCATTCCCGAATCACCCGGCCGACCCCCTCAGGCCCGAGAACCTCGTCGACCTCCTGGCCCTGATGGCCGAGACCAAGCCGGATCTCGGCGTGGCGTTCGACGGTGACGCCGACCGGGCTTTCTTCATCGACGACGAGGGCGTTCCATTGCCGGGAAGCACGACGACTGCGATCATCGGCGACTGGTTCCTCAAAGGTGAGCCAGGAGCGTCGATCGTGCACAACCTCATCTGTTCGAAGGCAGTCCCCGAGAGGGTCAGCGAGGCCGGAGGCGTTCCGGTGCGGACGAGAGTCGGGCACTCCTTCATCAAGCAAGTCATGAAGGAGACCGGCGCCGTGTTCGGTGGAGAGCACTCCGGTCACTACTACTTCCGCGACAACTACCGCGCCGACTCGGGGATCCTCGCGATGCTCGTCCTGATGCAGGTGATGTCCGAGGACGGACGCCCGCTCTCCGAACTCCGCATCGACTACGAGCCGTACGTCGGTTCGGGGGAGATCAACTACGACGTTGCAGACCAGGCCGGGGCTACCGCCGCCGTGGCCGCCGCATACAGCGATGCCCGGATCGACTACCTCGATGGCCTGACCGTCGATCTTGGCGATCGGTGGTTCAACCTTCGACCGTCGAACACCGAGCCGAAGCTCAGACTCAACGCAGAAGCCCCAAACGCTGCCGCTGTGGACGAACTCGTCGCAGCGGTGGCATCGATCATCGAGGAGGGACCGTGACCGACCATCTGATCGACCCGGCGTTGCTGGAGATCATGCAATGCCCGTCTTGCACCGGAACGCTCGTCGAGCGGCCCGAGCCGCCGGCACTCATCTGTTCGGAATGCGGACTCCAGTACCCGGTCCAAGACGGCATTCCCGTCATGCTGATCGACGAAGCCACGCCTTCCGACCAATGACCATGTTCGATGACATCATGAGCTTGCCGCAGCAACTGCGATGGGGGATCGGCCACGACGTCGCTCCGATACGCTCCGACGGGCCGATCGTGCTCCTCGGCATGGGAGGGTCTGCAATGGCGGCCACCATCGGAACCCTCGCATCCACACCACGCGCCCCCATGGTCGTACACCGTGGCTACGGGCTTCCCCCATGGGCAGCAGAGAGCGGAGCCGCGGTCCTCGCCGTGTCGTACAGCGGGAACACCGAAGAAGTGCTCTCCGGTGTGGATCAGGCGATCTCAGAAGGCCTCGAAATCTCCGCGATCGCCTCCGGTGGCCGACTCGGTGAGATCGCACGAGAACGTGATCTGCCGTACGTGGAGGTTCCCGGAGGTCTCCAACCCCGTGCAGGCGTTGGATACCAAACCGCGGCTGTGGCCGCCATGCTCGGCGCCGCCGGTCAGATCTCCAACGCCGACGCTGCACTGGCCGAAGCCGCAGACGTCGTCGATCGCCTTCTCGACGGCGGCAAAGGCGGCGCCGTGAACCTCGGCCGTGACCTCGCCGCCGGCCTCGAGGATCGAACGGCCGTCATCTACGGCGGGCTTGGAATCGGTTCAACCGCGGCCTACCGGTGGAAGACACAGATCAACGAGAACGCCAAGGTCCCTGCCTTCTCAGGAGCCGTTCCAGAGATGAACCACAACGAACTCGAAGGATGGCAACCCGGCTCGAGTGACGGCTTCGGCGTCATCTACCTCAGGGACGCCGCAGATCATCCGAGTGTTGCCCGTCGGTTGGATCTCTCAGGGACGGTTCTGTCGGGGAAGGTCCGCCGCGTCGGTGACGTTCTCTCGACCGGAGACGGTCCACTTGCCCGGTTCTTCAGTCTTGCCGTCGTCGGCGACGTCGCATCCGTAGCGATGGCGGAGACGGCAGGCGTCGATCCGACACCGGTCGAGACACTTGAGGCTTTCAAGACGATGCTTGCGAAAGGAACATCATGAATTATGACATTGCTGATCCGGGGTTGGCTTCTGAGGGTCATCGGAGGATCGCGTGGGCGGATCGGCGGATGCCGGTTCTTGCTGTGATTCGGGAGCGGTTCGAGGCTGACAAGCCGTTGGATGGTGTGCGGGTCGCGGCGTGTATGCATGTGACGTCTGAGACGGCGGTGTTGATGTACGCGTTGCGTGCCGGTGGTGCGTCGGTTGTGTTGTGTGCGTCGAATCCGTTGTCGACTCAGGATGATGTGGCTGCGGCGCTCGTTGAGGACGGTATCCCGGTGTATGCGGTGCGTGGCGAGGATTCGGATACGTTCTACGAGCACATCAACGCGATTCTGGATACGGAGCCGCATCTGGTGTTCGATGACGGGGCGGATACGACGACGGTGTTGCATCGGGAGCGGAAGGATCAGGCGATCCTTGGTGGTTTGGAGGAGACAACAACCGGGGTGTTGCGCCTGAGGGCGATGGCTGCGAATGGCGTGTTGCGGTATCCGGTGGTTGCGGTGAACGATTCCGCGACGAAGCATCTGTTCGACAATCGTCACGGCACGGGCCAGTCGTCTCTTGATGGGATCCTGCGGGCGTCGAATATCCTGTTCGCGGGTCGTACGGTGGTTGTTGCGGGGTTCGGTGACTGTGGTTGGGGTGTTGCTCGTCGGGCAGCCGGTTTGGGTGCGAGTGTGGTCGTGATCGAGGTCGATCCGATCCGGGCGCTGTCTGCTGCGATGGAGGGGTATCGGGTGATGACGGCTGCTGAGGCTGCTCCTGTTGGTGACGTGTTCATCACGGTGACTGGAGACATCCACATCTTCCGGCCCGAGCATTTCGTCGTGATGAAGGACAACGTGATCCTGGCGAACGCCGGGCACTTCGATGTGGAGCTCGATCTGAAGGGTCTTCGGGAGATGGCGGTCGCGAGCCGTGAGATCCGTGAGAATCTCGTCGAGTTCGAACTCGCCGACGGACGACGGATCATCGTCGTTGCTGAAGGTCGGCTTGTAAACCTGTCTGCGGCGGAGGGTCATCCTGCTGATGTGATGGACATGTCGTTCGCCGATCAGGCGCTCGCAGCGGAATGGCTCATCGACGTCGGTGACGATCTCGCACCCGACGTGTACGTGCTGCCACACGAACTCGACGAATCCGTCGCCAGACTCAAACTCGAATCGATGGGCGCCTCACTAGAGACCCTGACAGAAGAACAAGCCAAATACCTCGAGTCCTGGGAAGAAGGAACGTAGAAGAGCTGCCAGCTACCAGCCGCCAGCTTCCGAAGTCGGACTGGCAGCTGGTAGCTGGGCGCTGGTAGCTCTCTTTCTGTCCCACCCTTGCCGTACGGTCGAGAGCATGTTCTGCCTCTCCTGCACCATGCCTTGTTCCGGGTCGCTCTGTGAGCGGTGCCGACTTGAACTGCGGCCGGCGCCGGAAGTATCGGTTGGCCCGGGTCTGATCGGTGTGGCCGGTTTCGCCCATGAAGGACCCGCCCGTCGCCTCGTTCATGCACTGAAGTACCGGGCCGTTTTCGCTGCGGCGGTACCGCTCGCTGATGCGATAGCGGAGAGGATCCCCGGGTCGGCAACCGCTCTCGTCCCCGTGCCGAGGGCCAGGCTTCGAGCGTTTCGCCACGGCATCGATCCGGCGGCCGTTCTCGCCGATGAGCTCTCACTGCGAACCGGCCTCCCCGTCATCGATGCGATTCGACCGAGGCTGTGGTGGCGCCGGCACGCCGGTCGAAGGCGCGACGAGCGCTCATCTGTTCCTTTCACACCAACCGGCGTGCTCGTTCCGAAGGACGCTGCGCTTGTCGACGATGTACTGACAACGGGAGCGACGGCCCGCGCTGCGGCTGCCGCACTTGAGGGTCTTCCGACTCTTGTCCTGGTGGCTACTTGCGCGAGTAAGATGAAGCCAGGAGAGAGTCCCTATGGAGGTGCGGTGACGGTTCAACCGCTCAGCGGTCCGGCCGATAGAAGCACCCTCCGCGCCCGAACGAACAAAGCAGGTCGATTCAACGCGTCCTCGAGACGTTCGGTGGGGCAGAGTCGCAATCGAGAGGAGTACGAGTGAACGTTCGGATCCACGGGCGGAACACCGAGATCGCAGACGATGTCCGCGATCTCGCTCATGAGAAGGTCGAGCATGCATCGAGGATCTTCGACGACGTGACGAGTGTCGACGTCGAGTTCTCCGAGAATGGCAACCCGAGGCAGACCGACGGCAGATATCGCGTCGAGATCACCTCGAACGCCGCCGGCCAGATCGTTCGCGTCGAGTCGGATGCGTTCGATGCCAGGGCGGCGCTCGACACCGCGTCCGACAAGTACGAACGTCAGCTTCGCAGACTCAAAGAGCGGCTCATCCAACGTTCCCGCAAGGGCAGCCACAAAGACCTCAACCCGGCCGTCGACCCGGTCGATGACCTACATGACCGGGACGCTGTCATCGTGAAGCGGAAGCGATTCGCGATGCGGCCCATGTCGGTCGAGGAAGCTGTATTGCAGATGGAGATGCTCGGACACGACTTCTTCGTTTTCCTCGACGCAGACACAGGCAGACAGTCGGTGCTCTACTACCGGCGGGATGGCGATCTCGGGATGATCGAACCGGAGTAAGCCAGGCTGGAGTGTTGAGCCGAGATGAGAAGATTGATTGTTGTCGACGATGTTCCACTCTTTCGAGCAGGGCTTGCCTCAGCGCTGAGAGATGCTGGATTCGAGGTTGTCGCCGAGTCGGGTGACGCCGAAGGCGCCGTCACCGCTGCTGAGGAGCATCAGCCGGATCTGGTCCTGCTCGACATCCTGATGCCGGGTATCTCTGGTCTCGAAGTCGTCGAGAAGATCAGCGCCGTCGCTCCTGGAGCACAGGTGATCATGCTCACGGCAAGCGAGTCGGAAGAGGATCTGCTCGTCGGAGTCAAGGCAGGCGTTCGGGGTTACGTCACGAAGGACGCCCCGTTCGATGCTCTGGTCGCGGCCCTCGACGCTGTTGAGGGTGGTGGAGCTGCCGTATCGCCGAACATGGCCGGAAAGCTCCTCGACGTGACCCGTCAGCTCCTGCGTCACCAGGAGCTTCTGCAGTCGAGGAAGCCGGTGTTGACCGGACGGGAACTCGAGGTTCTCCAACTCGTTGCACAAGGACAGACGAGCCGCGAGATCGGCGTTCTTCTGTTCATCTCCGAGAACACCGTGAAGAACCACATCAGGAACATCCTCGACAAGCTAGGCCTCCACTCAAGAAACGAAGCAGTGCTGTACGCCGTGCGCGAGGACCTGATCAGTATCTCTTGAGTAGATCAGTAGATCAGTAGATCAGTAGATCAGTAGATCAGACTGCCCGACAGCTCGGTGTTTCACGATCGAACTCGACGCCTGAGTCCCGAGAGCATCCGCATGATCTCGGCCAACTCAACGAGGTAGCGGTCGGCGGTGTTTCCGTGTAGTTGTCCTAGAGCCTTCGCCAGGATCAGGTGGTTCTCAACCTCCGCCGCTGATCCGATTGCGATTGTCAGGAATCTGCGGAATTCCTTCACCGACTCGCGTCCTGCGCCCTCGGCGATGTTCGCCGGGACCGACTCCGCCGCCCGCGTGAGTTGATCCCCGAGACCGAAGCGATGGCGACCTTGGAACATGTCGACTTCACCGTGAATGCTGATAGCCAGTTGGTGCGATCGTTGCCAGACGGTCAGTCTCTTGAAGTCTCTCATTCCCCAGTCGTACCAAAGGTCAGGACCAGTTGATAGACCTCTGACTGCCGTGCTGATCTACTGATCTACTGATCTACTGCCGTGAGGCCCCCAACAAACTGCATACGCCCCGTAGTATTCGGCTCCATGTCCATCTTTTCCAAAGCTCTTCGAATTGGGGAGGGGAAGCGCCTCAAAGAACTCGAGGCGCTTGTCGAGCGTGTCAACGCGCTCGAAGCGGAGACCGAGGTGCTGAGCGACGATGATCTCGCTGCCAAGACCGCCGAGTTCCAGAACCGTGTCCGCAGCGGAGAATCGGTCGACGATCTCGAGGAGGAGGCATACGCAGTCGTTCGCGAAGCGTCGAAGCGGACGCTGGGGCAGCGCCCCTTCGACGTGCAGATCATCGGGGCTGGGGCGCTTCACCGCGGGATGATCTCCGAGCAACGCACGGGTGAGGGCAAGACGCTCGTCTCGACGATGCCGGCCTACTTGAACGCACTCGCAGGCGAAGGCGTCCACATCATCACGGTCAACGACTACCTCGCCGCACGCGACTCGAACTGGATGGGACAGATCCACCGGTTCCTCGGTCTGAAGGTAGGGCTGATCCAGGCCGACATGACGCCGCAGGAGCGCAAGCCGGCCTACGACGCCGACATCACGTACGGGACGAACAACGAATTCGGCTTCGACTACCTACGGGACAACATGACGATGCGTCCCGAGGACCGTACCCAGCGCGGCCACTACTACGGGATCGTCGACGAGGTCGACTCGATCCTCATCGACGAAGCCAGGACTCCACTCATCATCTCGGGGAGGGTGGGAGAGACCGGGAAGTGGTATCGGGATTTCGCACGCATCGTCGATCGCCTTCGCAGAGACGAGCACTACGAGGTCGACGAGAAGAAGCGGCAGGTCATCGTCACCGAGATAGGCGTGGCTCAGGTCGAGCAGATTCTCGGAGTCGACAACATGTACGACTACGCCAACGTCGACTTCATCCACCATCTCGACGTGGCGCTGAAGGCGAAGGGGCTCTATCACCGCGACGTCGACTACCTCATCAAGAACGGCGAAGTGATGATCGTTGACGAGTTCACCGGTCGGGTGCTCGAAGGCCGGCGCTACTCCGAGGGCCTCCACCAGGCGATCGAGGCGAAGGAAGGCGTCCACATCAAAGAGGAGAATCAGACCCTCGCCACGATCACCCTCCAGAACTACTTCCGCATGTACGACAAGCTTGCGGGCATGACGGGTACGGCACTCACCGAAGCAGGTGAGTTCCATGGGATCTATGGGCTCGAGGTGCTCGAGGTTCCGACGAACCAGCCGATCGCTCGACTCGATCAGGCAGACGTCGTCTACATCGACGAGGACCACAAGTTCGCCGCCCTTGCCGACGACATCGAGCAACGAAGCAAGGCCGGTCAGCCCATCCTGGTCGGAACCATCTCGATCGAGAAGTCCGAACGACTCGCCAACACGCTGAAGCGTCGGGGGATCCACCATGAGGTTCTCAACGCCAAGCAGCACGAACGGGAGAGTCACATCATCGCCCAGGCGGGGCAGTCCGGAGCCGTGACGGTCGCGACCAACATGGCAGGTCGAGGCGTCGACATCCAGCTCGGTGGGAACCCAGAAGAGCTCGCGCGGGCTGAGATGATCCGCAAGGAGATCCCCGAGGACGACCCGTCGTACGAGGCAACGCTCGCCGCATCCGTTGAGCGGTACCGATCGGAGACGGAGCAGCAGAAGCAGGAGGTGATCGATGCCGGTGGCCTGTACGTGCTCGGCACCGAACGGCACGACTCGCGCCGCATCGACAATCAGCTACGAGGCCGTTCCGGACGCCAGGGCGATCCCGGGGAATCCCGTTTCTATCTATCGCTTGAGGATGACCTCATGCGCAGGTTCGCCAATGAGCGCGTAGCATCGATCATGGAGCGGTTGAAGATCCCTCCGGACGTTCCGATCGAGCACAAGATGGTGACGAAGGCGATCGAACGGGCACAGAGCCAGGTCGAGTCACAGAACTTCGAGATCCGCAAGAACGTGCTCAAGTACGACGAGGTGATGAACACCCAGCGTCAGATCATCTACCAGTGGCGGAACCAGATTCTCGACGGTGTCGACACCGATGTCTTGCTCGCCGAGTGGCGTGCCGAGGTTATCGAGTTCGAAGTCGACACGATGACGTCCGGCGTCGACGCTTCCGAGTGGGACTGGGACGAATTCGAAGCCCGGATGAAGGTCATCTACGAGCCCACGATCAGTAGGGATTCGTTCACCGACGCCGCTCTTCTCACTTCCGATGAGGTGATCGAGGCGTACATGACCGATTCGGACACCGTCTATGCGGCCAGAGAAGCGCAATTCGGTGACAAGGTCATGCGCCAACTCGAGCGCACCGTCACACTCTCGGTCATCGACAACAAGTGGAGAGAGCATCTCGCAGAGATGGACTATCTCCGCTCCGGCATCGGTCTGCGTGCAATGGGTCAGAAGGATCCGCTCGTCGAGTATCAGCGCGAGGGTTTCGACTACTTCGAGGAACTGGTCGACGCTGTCAAACATGACTCCATCCGCTACATGTTCCACGTCGATGTCGTGCAGGAGCAGAAGGCTCCCCAAGCACAGGTCACGACCTCGTCGGCGAAGTCCGTTCAGCAGATCAAGAAGAAACAGGTCGTTCGGACCGGCGAGAAGATCGGTCGCAACGCTCCGTGTCCGTGCGGATCCGGGAAGAAATACAAGCGTTGTCACGGCGCCGTCGGGGCCGAACCTCTGTCCTGAGTACGGGTATGCTCGGCTCTATGAAACTCAAGAGCACCGCCGTCAAAGCCGCAGGGATCGCGAACTCATTTCTCTCGTCGTTGGGTGGCCCCCTCGAAGGCCTCGCGATGGCGTCGTCGTTCGAGCCCTCCTTGATGCCCCGAACCTCGATTCAACAGGGAATCATGATGGGCCTCGCCGGTCTCACCGCTCGAAGCCTTACGGCGATCGCTGAA
>JAOZMA010000106.1 GCA_029934555.1 Acidimicrobiia bacterium
AGACAGTGTCTTTGGGCGGGCGTGGTCTCTCGTAGATCAGTAGATCAGTACTGCTCTACTTGCTACTGATCTACTCCACCGACCGATTACTGCATCTCTCGTCGGACTTCCGACTCTCTGACCTTCCGGTCCATTGCTTCTTTGAGGAACGGGTACGGGTCGACCTTCTTGCCGTCGACGTGGAGTTCGAAGTGCGTGTGGGATCCCGTGTGCTCGGCGTTGCCGGAGTCGCCGACGAAGCCGATGATGTCTCCGGCCTTGACGAAGCTGCCCTCCTCAAGGCCCTCGACGAAGGCCGTCTCCGGTCCACCTTCACCGTCGTCGGTGCCGCAGGAGTCGTTGTTCAGATGCAGATAGTGGCTCGTCCATCCGTCGGCGTGACGGATCATGATGTTCCAACCCGAGAGACGGTTCCAGTCGAGCCGCTCGACGATGCCATCATCGACGGCGACGACCCATGACCCTTTCGGGCTCATGATGTCGGTCCCTGTGTGGCCGCGTCCACCGGAACGGCTCGCGCCCCAGGTATCCGAGAACTGCACGATCGAGGTCTCGTGGGGGAACGCCTTGATCACGAACTGAGCTCCTCCTGCAGGGAGAATGGCTTCGGCTTGTGGTATCGGCAGGATGATGCCTGCCGTAAGAACAGCGGTCGCGATCGCGCCGAGCGTGAATCTTCGAATCGAAGTGGTCATGGGGTTGCTCCTTCTGCCTGACACCGGCGATTCCTGGCCGCGGTGTCTGGTCTTCTGGCAGCTCGAACCCTGAACCGTAGGTTGAGACTTCAAATACTGTGTCCAGTTAGGGGGACACCCATCGGTAATCTCGGTTGCACTCTCGAGCAGAGGAAACTCCCCTTGTCCCACTTCGATCAGGCCGTCTCCACGACGGCAGGTGTAAACGATCCGGCCTGGCGGTCGACGGCTCGTTCGACGGCCTTCGGCATGTTCTCCGATGATGCGATGCCGACGCAGGATGATGAGATCTGGCGGTACGTCGATCTCGATTTCGTCATGGATGACTACCGCCCTTCGGCGGGAGCGACCGTCGATCTCGGTGACGATCCTCTGGCCGCTCACATCCCGAATCCGACCGTCGTTCGCGTCGTAGATGGGTTGTTTGTCGGCGAAGACAGCTTCGCTGAAGGGTTCACGGTCATGTCTCTCGACCGCGCGGCGGCCGAGCGCTCAGACATGGTTGAGGTTGCCCTCGACCGTTCAGGAATCTCTGCCGACGGGGACATCTTCAAAGCTGCATCTGCCGCTTTCGGAGGCGACGGAGTGTTCGTGCATGCTGCTCGCGGCATCGTTGCACCATCGGTGGTCGCGATCGACATCCAGGCGGGATCGAACGGTACTGCGAGCTTCCCTCACGTCGTCATCGCCGCAGAGGAACACGCAGACGTCTCTGTGGTGGTGCACCTGCGTTCGCACGTCGATACCGAAGCGTTGATCGTTCCTCAGTTCTCGATTGCCGTCGGCGACGGTGCTCGAATCTCGCTGAGCCTCGTTCAGAATGTCGGGTACGGGGTTCGGTCTATCGGCTCGCTGCATGCCGAGATCGGATCCGATGCGCTCTTCCGGTTCGGCGAGATCGGTCTCGGCGGTCGGCTCGCACGGCTGCATCTCGACGTCGGTCTCGAAGGACGGGGTTCGGCGGCGAACGTCGTGGGTGCCTACTTCGGCGAGCAGGACCAGATCCTCGACTACCGCTACTTCATGCGCCATGTCGGTACGAACACGCGCTCGGACATGTTCCTCAAAGGTGCCGTCGAGGACGACGCACGTTCTGTGTTCACAGGGATGATCCGCATCGAAGAGAGCGGCCAGAAGACCGAGGCGTACCAAACGAACCGCAATCTCATTCTCTCCGACGGTGCATCAGCGCAGTCGGTCCCGAACCTCGAGATCCTCGCCAACGACGTCAAGTGCGGTCACGGTTCGACCGTTGGACCGCTCGACCTCGAACAGAAGTACTACCTCATGAGCCGCGGGCTCTCACCGGATAGTGCCGATCGGCTTCAGGTGCGGGGATTCTTCGAAGAGGCACTCGGGAAGCTGCCGCATCCCGAACTCGCGACTCCGGTTCGCGAATGGATCAATCGTAAGTATGAGACTGCTCAAGCGGAAGGAAGGGTGTGATGGAGGTCGAAATCGCACCGCTTGCCGAGCTACCGGACGGTCGTGGACTCCGTGTCGAAGTGAACGATGAGCGAATCGCCCTCTTCCGTATCGGGGACTCGGTCCATGCCATCGGCGATCGCTGCAGCCACGCGGAGGCTTCGCTCGCCGAAGGAGAGGTCTTCGACGGCGAGGTCGAGTGCCCGCGGCATGGCTCGCCGTTTGATCTGACCACAGGCGAACCCGGGTCGCTTCCGGCGACGACTGCGGTGCCCGTGTATCCGACAGCCGTACGAGACGGCATCGTCTATCTGACCATCGAAGGGGAATCCTGATGTCGAACGCTCTGGAGATCACCAACCTCAAGGCCCGGCTCGGTGACCTCGAGATCCTCAAGGGGATCAACATCACGGTGCCGTTCGGCGAGGTGCACGCCCTTATGGGCCCGAACGGATCGGGGAAGTCCACGCTGACGCACGTTCTCATGGGGAACGATGCCTACGAGGCTTCCGGTTCCGCACTCGTCGGTGGTATCGAGGTGATGGGTCTCCCCGTCTTCGAGCGGGCGCGGAGCGGTCTCTTCGAAGCATTTCAGTATCCGACGGAGGTGCCGGGGGTGTCTCTCGATGATCTCACGGTGGAGATGATCGACGTCGCCGACGATCCTTCGGCGGCCCGAACAAGAGCAGAGGACGCATCGCAGTTCCTGGGAATGGATCGTTTCATGGACCGGGCGATCAACACCAGCCTCAGTGGTGGGGAGAAGAAACGCTCGGAGATGTTCCAACTCGCCGTTGCGGGGCCGAAGGCTGCCATCCTGGACGAGATCGATTCCGGCCTCGACGTCGATGCCGTTCGTGAGGTCGCGACGATGGTGGAGTCACTCCGCAGCCCCTCGCTTGGGGTGCTGGTTATCACGCACTACAGCCGCATTCTCCGGTACATGAATCCCGATCGAGTCCACGTCATGGTCGATGGGAGGGTCGTCGAGTCCGGCGGGCCAGAGATCGCCGAGCGCCTTGAGTCCGAGGGATACGCAGCGGTCAGGTGAGTCCGAAGTTTGGGTTTTGGGATTCGGGCGGGGTGCGGCGAAGAGGCCGGCAGCGACCCGGGTGAAGCCTCGCAACGTAGTACGTAGTACGACTGAGGTAGTACGACTCGAAGGCCATGTGGACAGGGAATCCGCTCTGATCTACGCGAACACCTCGAGACACTCAAAGCGTCAATCACGAACCACAACAAGCAGATTTCTCCCCGTGATCCAGAGTCGTCATACGTCATACGTCATACGTCGTACGTACTACTGCCTGTTGTCTCCCGAGTTCTAGCCGACCTCGCTCACTTCCGAAGTGCTCCGTCTCTCGGTTCGGTTCAGGTCGTGAGCCTGCTCCGATGCTGAGTTCAGTCCGGGCGGTCCATCTCGAAGTAGCCATCGACGATGCGGGTGTAGGCGCTGCCTGCCATCCTCCCGACCGCTCGGAGACCGATCGGGTCGACTCCCGTTCCGTCGAGAAGGTCGCTGCGAACGTGGATGCGAACCACTTCGCCGAACACCACCGTATTCGTCGGCGGATCGGCGAGCTCCACGACGTGTGTGACACGACACTCGAGGCTTGCAGGTGCTTCGAGTACCAGGGGAGCGTCGACAACGTCGCCCGGCCGCGCGTCGAGCCCTGCGAGAGCGAACTCGTCGATCTCCGCTGCGTACTCGCCCGATGTCAGGTTCATGGCTTCAGCCAAGGGCTCGTCGACGACGTTGACGGTGAACTCGCCTTTCGCCAGCGCGTTGGCCAACGTGTCCTTCGGTGTCCCCGTCCGGCGGCCCGGTGAGAAGAGCACCGTCGGTGGAGTTCCGGCAACGACGGTGAAGAACGAGAACGGTGCGAGGTTCGGGCGACCGTCCTGCCCAAGAGTCCCGATCCAGCCGATCGGTCTCGGCACGACCAGGCCGGTGAGGAGCTTGTACCGATCGACTCCCTCGAGTTCGCTTGGGTCGAAGGTCGTTGTGTCGTTTGGTGGCATGTTGACACCGTAGCCGCCCCGTGATGGTCGATGAGCGCATCGTGGAGTCGGATGACCCGGAGATCGCCGAACACCTCGAGCCTCCGGGCTACGCCGCCGTCCGGTGACACGAAACGGGCGGCGCTAACAACCCTGGGTGGTGCGCGGATGCGTGACTGGGTTGTACAGGGTGGGCGACTACATGAACTGGGCGTAGAAGTCGTTGCCCTTGTCGTCGACGATGATGAACGCCGGGAACTCCTCCACCTCGATGCGCCACACGGCCTCCATCCCGAGTTCCGGATACTCGAGCACCTCGACCGCCCGGATGCACTCCTTGGCAAGAACCGCTGCCGGTCCGCCGATCGAACCGAGGTAGAACCCGCCGTGCTCTGCGCAGGCGTCGGTGACCTGCTTCGACCGGTTTCCCTTCGCGAGCATCACGAAGCTTCCCCCCGCCGCCTGGAATTGATTGACGTAGGGGTCCATCCGACCCGCCGTCGTCGGCCCGAACGACCCCGATGCGTAGCCGTCGGGGGTCTTTGCGGGGCCGGCGTAGTACACGATGTGGTCCTGCAGATACTGCGGCATGTCTTCGCCCGCCTCGAGACGCTCAGCGATCTTGGCATGGGCGATATCGCGGCCAACAACGATCGTCCCCGTCAGCGACAATCGGGTCCCGACCGGATGCTTCGACAACTCAGCGCGAATGTCATCCATCGGTCGGTTGAGGTCAATGCGAACCGGGTCTGCGGATTCGGCGAGAGTGCCGGGGTCGGGCAGGAAACGGGCCGGGTCGCGTTCGAGCGCTTCGAGGAAGACTCCTTCTCCGGTGATCCTGGCCTTGATCTGACGGTCCGCTGAACATGAGACTCCGATGCCGACCGGGCACGAGGCACCATGACGCGGAAGCCGGATCACTCGCACATCGTGACAGAAGTACTTGCCGCCGAACTGGGCTCCGATCCCGGTCTCACGAGTCATCTCGTGAATCCGCTCTTCCCACTCGAGATCACGGAATGCCCGGCCGTACTCGTTGCCAGTTGTCGGTAGCGCGTCGTAGTACTTCGTGCTGGCCAGCTTCACCGTCTTGAGCACCAACTCGGCCGAGGTTCCTCCGACGACGATCGCCAGGTGATAGGGAGGACACGCCGCCGTGCCGAGCGAGCGGATGGCCTCGTTGACGAACTCTGTCAGCGAGTCGGGATTGAGCACCGCTTTCGTCTTCTGGAACAGGAACGTCTTGTTCGCCGACCCCCCGCCCTTCGTCACGAACTGCAGCTCGTACTCGTCGCCAGGAACGGACTCGATCTCGATCTGCGCCGGCAGGTTTGTGCCGGTATTGCGCTCCTCGAACATCGAGAGTGGCGCCATCTGCGAGTAGCGCAGGTTCGTGCCGGTGTAGGTGTCGTAGATGCCGTGCGACAGCCAGGCGGCATCGTCGGCGTCGGTGAACACGTTCTCGCCCTTGTCGCCGTGGATGATCGCCGTCCCCGTGTCCTGACAGGACGGCAGCACCATCTCCGAGGCGATGACGGCGTTCTTCAACATCTCCATTGCCACGAACCGGTCGTTGTCGGAGGCCTCCGGGTCATCGAGGATCGCCCGGAGCTGCGCCAGATGACTCGCCCTGAAGAGGTGCGACACGTCGCGGATCGCCTCGGCTGCAAGCAACCGCAACGCTTTCGGATCGACCTCCAGAACCTTTCGGCTGCCGATCGCTGTCGCCTCGACCAACCCCTCGATATCGAGTCGGCGGTACTCGGTGTCGTCGACACCCAGTTGGAACATGGGTTCATAGTGGAAATCGGGCATGATTCTCCTTGCCAGCGTCTTGTGCCATCCTACGAGAACGCGAACCGCACCCAGCCACATCCGGGGACACCACTCTCTGGATGCGCTGTTCTCGTAGACTCACGGTCGTGAACTGGTTCTCCAACGCCGATGATGCCCGTAGCTACATCACCGAGATCACTCGTATCTGGGCCGTCTGGCTTGTGGGCCTTGCTGCTCTCTTCGCCGTCACCAACTGGTGGGTCCTAGCGGCAGGCGTGGTCGTTCTTTCCGCCCTTGTGTGGCTCATTCAACCGATCCAACGCCGAGCCAACCGGATCGAAGACCCCGAAGAGGTCGTGGAGGGAAGCGGAGGGCGTTTCGGCGGAGCCCGTACCCGGGGTGAGATGGCGCTTCGAGTGCTCATCTACGGTGAAGCCCCGCTCAAAGAGGCGATCGATGAGTACGGTTCCTGGAGAGGCTGGCTGTGGGTTCGACGCGGCGTGGTCGCAGCGACCGCTGTGGCGTTTGCCATCGTGCTCCTCGATATTTTCCAGGGCCCGCAGTGACCACTGTCACCGACCAGGCGGAAGCTGTCGCTCGCCTGTCGTCGATGATCGCGACCTCGGAGCGGCTTCTGGTGTTCACCGGGGCTGGAATCTCCACCGCAAGCGGCATCCCTGACTACCGGGGTCCCGAGGGCGTGTGGAATACGAGGAGGCCCGTCTTCTACGACAAGTTCATGTCTCGACACGATGCCAGGGTTGAGTACTGGAGACAGAAGGCCGAGGACCATGAGGCGTTCGGCTCCGCACGACCGAACGCTGTGCACAAGGCGATCGCTGAACTGCAGCGAGCAGGGCGGATCGAGCTTGTCGTGACGCAGAATGTCGATGGCCTGCATCGTGTGGCGGGGACGGCCTCGGGCCTCCTCGTGGAGATTCACGGGACGAATGCGTTGATCGAGTGCCAGACCTGCGGCGAACGGTCTGAACCGGATGAGCACTTCGCATCGTTCGAAGAGACAGGGGAACCGCCGGTCTGTGACTGTGGCGGCTATCTCAAGCCGGCGACGATCTCGTTCGGTCAGCAGTTGCGAGCCGTCGACCTCGCCCGTGCCTTCGAAGCGGCAAAGCGCGCCGATGTCGTCGTCGCTCTTGGATCGACGCTCTCGGTGACCCCGGCTGCCGACATCCCGCTCGAGGCCGCTCGCCACGGGGCTCCGTACGCCATCGTCAACCGCGGGGCCACGGAACACGACCGATCACCGCTGCTCACGCTCCGCATCGATGGCGACGTCGGTGAGATCTTCCCGGCTGCGGTCGCTCGCGCTCTCTCGTAGCGAATTTCTTCCGATCTCCTCTGGTCGGGACCCACCCTCGCGGTTGTATCCTGATCCGGTATCCCGCTGAGAAGGAGCCCGCATGAGGATTGAACGCGACTCGATGGGTGAGGTCTCCGTCCCCGACGACGCTTACTACGGGGCATCGACCCAGAGGGCCGTCGAGAACTTCCCGATCTCCGACCTGCGTTTCGGACGCCGGT
>JAOZMA010000107.1 GCA_029934555.1 Acidimicrobiia bacterium
CCCGTGGTTTCATCGAAGCGCTCGACGGGACGATCTGGGCAGAGCCGGGCCCCGGTGGCAAGGTCGGGTTCCAACTCCCGGCCACCTGACGCCTCCCCGCCATCGATTGTGCCTACGACCACATGGGGGGTGGTCCTACGCACAACGGAAGCAATGGAGCCGTGTCTCCCTGATCGTTTGTGTCTGGGACACGAATAGTCATAGTCGTAAGCACAAACGATGGGTGCACGGCTGGGCTCGTCTTGAGTTGACACGCCTCCGATCGAGGTAGTAACTTGCACGCCTGTGCAGGAGTGCACAATCGTGCACTTGATCAACGATGCGACAGCGGAGTCCCCGACGACGACATTTGGTGTGAACAGCGAAGATGCGCAGGCCATCCGGCACGGTTGATCGCCCACTGCACGACGACCGCCGCAACATCGACTCTGTCACAGCCACTAGGAGGAAATCGAAATGACCACTTTGAGGGCAACACGGCGGAAGGGGATCCTGTTCTTGGCGATCCTCCTCAGCCTTGCCATCGTCGCCGCCGGCTGTTCGCAGGACAGCGGTGACGACACCACAACGACCACGGCCGCGACCGAGACGACCGTGGCGACCGAGACGACCGAGGCCATGGCGGCAGCTCCGGCTCCGTTCGACGCACCGCCCGTGAAGATCGCTGTCGTTCAGAACAGCGGCGCAGGCGACTACTTCCAGCAGTGGAGCAGTGGCGCGAAGCTGCAGGCTGATGCCATCGGCATCGAGTACACGTGGTACGACGCGCAAGCCGACAACGCCAAGCAGGCCACCGACATGGAGACCGCGATCGGTTCCGGTGTCGTTGGAATCATCGTCGACCACGGTCAGACGGACACGATGTGCCCGCTCATCAATGACGCTCTTGCTGCCGGCATCCCGGTCGTCATCTACGACATTGCCGTCCAGGAATGTGCACCCGACGCCGTTCAGACTCAGCAGTCTGATGCGAGCCTCGCGAACCTGTCCCTGAGCCAGATGCTCCAGGACATCGGTGCCGATCAGAACGTTGGCTACGTCAACGTACTCGGTATCGCTCCGCTCGACCGTCGTCACGTTGTCTGGGAAGAGTATGTAGACCAGTCACCATGGTCCCAGGAGTTCTTCGTCGGTGAGTTCACGAACGCCGTCGCTACGGACAACGCCCAACTCGTTGATGCAGCGCTCAAGGCCAACCCGGATGTGCGGGCGATCTTCGCTCCGTACGATGAGCTGACCAAGGGCACCGTTTCGGCGATCTACGAAAACAACCTCGAAGAGACCGTCTGGGCCTACGGAATCGACATCTCGAATGCCGACATCGAGGTCATGACGGCCGACGGAAGCCCGTGGAAGGCCACGGCGACGACCGACCCGAACGCGATCGGCGCCGCCGTTATGCGGACCATGGCGCTCGAGCTCGCCGGTGAGCAGACCAACCGTTTGGTCGACTTCCCGGGTGTCCTCGTGACACAGGCGTTCCTGCTCGACAACGCGATCACCAACATGGTGGAGCTGCGTTCAGCGATGCCTGAGCTGAACCTCGCCGAGGTGCAGTCAGCCGACTGGATCCCGTCGGTCGAGTTCTAAGCAAGCGAGTCCAGAAAAAGGCCAGGGAGAACCACAGATGACCACCGCGATCGAGATGCGAGACATAACGATGTCGTTCGGCGCCAATGAGGTGCTGAAGGGAATCAATCTCGAACTCGAACCCGGCAAGGTGACGGCGATTCTCGGTGCAAATGGCGCCGGTAAGTCGACACTCATCAAGGTCCTCTCCGGCGTGTACAACGACTACGGCGGCACCGTCATCATCGACGGTGTCGCCGTAGACATCGACCATCCAACGACCGCCCGCAGCTACGGCATCGAGGCGGTCCACCAGAAGATCGCAGACGGTGTCGTTCCAGGCCTCAGCGTGGCCGAGAATTTCCTGTTCGAAGCGATCGTGAACAACGACGTCCCTCGGGCATCATCGCTGAGAGGACTCATGCCGAAAGCACGCGACGTGGCTTCCGTCCTCGACCTCGACTGGTCCGATGAAGTGCTTCGCAGCGATATCTACGAGCTTCCTATCGCCGACCAGCAGTTGCTGCTGCTCGCCCGGGCGCTCGTCCACGAGCCCCGCCTCCTTATCCTCGATGAGCCAACCTCGGCGCTCTCCGAAACGGAAGCAGACCGGCTCTTCGAGGTCATTAGGCGCCTCCGTGATGACGGAGTCGCCGTTCTCTATGTTTCCCACCGCCTCGCCGAGATCGACGCTATTGCCGATCGACTCCTCGTTCTGCGGGACGGTGTCTTCGTCAACGACCAATCGCGTCCGTTCGACTGGCCCCAAGCCCTCCACTCGATGCTCGGAGTCGCCGAAGCGGATCCGCACGACCGCACCGGCGAGCTCCATGGAACGGACAACGTGCTCTGCCTCGAGGGCATCCAACTTCTTCCCAGGTCATCGCCGTTCGATCTGTCGATTAGGGACAGCGAGGTGACCGGTGTCTTCGGCCTTCTCGGGTCAGGCGGCAGCGAGCTCGCACGAGGGATCTTCGGTGTCGATGCATTCAAAGAGGGCACGATGAAACTTGCCGGCGAGCCCTACAAACCGAAGGAACCCGCCGATGCGATCGCTCGGGACGTCTACATGGTGCCGGAGGATCGCGCCGCCACAACGATCATCAAGGAGTGGACGATCTCGATGACCTCTACGTTCCCCTTCCTTCGAGATGTGTCTCGCTTCGCGGTGCTCAACCCCATGGCCGAGGCCAAGGTCGGCCGATCGGTGGTCGAGGAATTCGGTGTCGTTGCTCAGGGTCCGAACGATCCTGTGGTCTCGCTCTCGGGCGGGAATCAGCAGAAGGTCGTCGTCGGACGCTGGCTCCGCAAGCAGCCGACCGTGATGGTTCTCAATGAACCGTTCCAGGGTGTTGACGTCGGTGCACGCCACGACCTTGCGGAGAAGACGCGGGAGGTGGCGGCCGCCGGGTCAGCGGTGATCGTTATGTCCACCGATCTAGAAGAGATCATGCAGGTGTCCGATCGGGTCATCGTGCTGGCGGACGGCAATCTTCGACATGACGCATATCTGTCGGAGACCAGCCGGGAAGAGATTTTGGAACGACTTTCGGAGGTTGAGTAAGTGAGCAACAAGACGACGGCGAAGGAAGCGGGCACGCTTACCGCCAAGCATTCAATCGATGCCCGCGATCTCCTGGTCAAGTACGGATTCATTGCGGTCACCGTGCTGTTCTTCGTCTACTTCGCCGCGACGATCCCGGCGTTCCGGCAGTCGTCAACGATGTTCTCGATGCTGAAGTTCACATCGGTGGTTGGCATCGCCGGTCTTGGCCTCACCATGACGATGGTTGTTGGTGGACTTGACCTCTCCGTCGGTGCCACCGCCGGCATGGCTGTGACGGTTGCCGCCATGACGATGGTCATCTATGCCCAGCAAGGTTGGGTAGCGATCGTCGCCGTCGTTATCGCAGGAGCGCTCATCGGGGCGTTCAATGCCCTGCTGATCGTCATCTTGAAGATCCCCGATCTGTTAGCAACCCTGGCAACCATGTTCTTAATACAGGGTTTGAAACTCGTGCCGGTTGACGGCCAATCCGTCTCCTCCGGCCTGATCCTTCGCGATGGATCCGTTGCCCCCGGCAAGTTCACCTCCGACTTCCTCCAGATCAACCGGGGATCCCTCGGCCCTGTTCCGTATCCGGTCGTCATCTTCTTCGTCATCGCCGTGCTGAGCTGGTTCTTCCTCTCCCGCACGAAATGGGGTCGCGTCATGTACGCGATCGGATCGAACCCCGAGGCCGCACGCCTCGCCGGTGCGAGGGTCGGTCGCTACAAGGCCGTTGCGTACATGATGTCCGGCGTCTATGCCTCGATCGCCGGCCTCATCCTCGCGTCCCGTATCGGACAGGGAGATATCTCTGCAGGGAATTCACTCCTTCTCGATGCTGTGGCCGTATCGCTCGTCGGAACATCGGTACTCGGTGTCAACAAACCGAACGCGTTCGGCACCGCCCTCGGTGCGATCCTCATCGGGATCCTCCTTACCGGAACCACGATGATGAACTTCCCGTACTACTGGCAAGACGTGGTCAAGGGCCTCGTGTTGCTCGTCGCACTGATCTTCTCCTTCACGCTGTCACGGAGGAAGACCCGCTTCGTTGCCGCCGTTCCCCTATGAGCCGATCCACCGAAACCGCGCCTCGGACCGTCTGGATCGATCCGGATGATCCGACCGCGGTGCTCGCCATCGAGCAGCGCCTCCTGCCGTTCGAGTACGAGGAGGTCTCGATCCGTACGGCCGATGAGATGGCAGCGGCCATCGCGGACATGGTCGTGCGTGGCGCCGGTTGCATCGGCGTGTCCGCCGGGTACGGGATGTACCTAGCCGCACTTGAGGCTCGCGATCTCAGTGGCGATGACGCCGATGACTACCTCCGCCGGGCCGGAGCAGTGCTCGAAGCGAGCCGCCCGACCGCAGTCAACCTCACATGGGCCGTCCAGCGCCAACTTCGCGAACTCGTCGGCATCGACCATGGCGACGAGCGACTGGCTAAAGCCCGCCAGGTGGCAGACGCCATCGCAGACGAAGACGTTGCGATGTGCGCAGCCATCGGTCAACACGGCCTCGAGGTCATCCGGGAGATACACGAGCGCACGGGCCGGACCGTGAACATCATGACCCACTGCAACGCGGGATGGCTGGCGTTCGTCTCCCACGGAACAGCGACGGCCCCCATGTACGCGGCCTTCGATGCAGGTATCCCGATCCACGTATGGGTCAGCGAGACCCGGCCGCGCAATCAGGGCGCCCGACTCACCGCCTGGGAACTCGGACAACACGGAGTTCCCCACACGCTGATCGCCGACAACGCCGCCGGACACCTCATGCAGCACGGTCAGGTTGATCTAATCATCGTGGGCAGTGACCGCACCACGGTCAACGGCGACGTTGCCAACAAGATCGGAACATACATGAAGGCGATCGCCGCCGACGACAACGGTGTGCCGTTCTACGCGGCACTGCCGTCGAGCACGTTCGATCCCACGCTTCGCGACGGGGTCGCCAACATTCCGATCGAAGAGCGGGATGCGACCGAAGTGACGAATGCGACTGCGTGGTTCGAAGGTCATCAGATCGAACCACGGGTTGCGGCACCAGGAACGGAGGCCGTCAACTTCGGCTTCGACGTGACGCCGGCCCGACTCGTCACAGGGATCATCTCCGAGCGTGGCATCTCAGAAGCAAGCGAGGAGTCGATCCTGGCTCTCTACCCGGAATTCGCGGCGTCGCTGCCATCGCCCGAGTGATCACACCACCGAACTGAAGGACTACAGGGGGCGAAGTGAAGAATCGCTGGAACGAAACTGAGGCCGCCGGATTCGAGGGAGCACTCGGACCCTGCGTATATGGATCGCGTCTTCTGGGCTCCGAGCCGTCGCTCGTGCTCCACGGAGGCGGCAATTCGTCGATCAAGCACACCGAACAGAACGTGTCCGGCGAGGACATGGACGTGCTCTGGGTGAAGGGAAGCGGATGGGATCTTGCCGAGATGACTTCAGACGGGTTCGCACCCCTCCGCCTCGACGCGATCCGGAGACTGGCCGATCTCGACTCGCTTTCAGATACAGACATGGCGAACGAACTCCGGATCGCCATGCTCGATGCGTCCGCACCGAATCCTTCGGTTGAGGCGATCGTTCACGCGATCATTCCCGCAACCGCCGTCATGCACACCCACAGTGACGCACTTCTCGCGATTTCGAACACATCGGATGGGAGCGCACGCATCAGAGCGATCTACGGCGAGCGTGTCGTCGTCGTCCCCTATGCCCGCTCGGGCTTCCGCGTCGGCAGAGCAGCAGCAGTTGAACTTGCGCGTCAACTCACGGACGAGACCGTCGGAATCGTTCTGATGAACCACGGCCTGTTCACGTTCGGTGATTCGCCCCGAGAAGCGTACGACCGCATGATCGGCCTTGTCACCGAAGCCGAGAACTATCTCATTGCAGAGTCCTCCAGCAGCGAGGCAGCCCGGGGATCGGTCGGTGCAATTCGCAGCGTCGACCGATCCGGCCTCGCGAAGCTCCGTCACGACATCTCGTCGATTGCGGGGTCACCGTTCATCATGAGCCGGCACACCGACCACGAGAGCTGGGTCTTCAGCAGACGCGACGATCTCGAGGAGATCGCAGGACAAGGTCCCGCGACACCAGATCATGTGATCTGGACGAAGACCGTTCCGATGTTCGGGCGCGACGTCGAGGCGTACGCCGAGCGCTATCTCGCCTACTACGAGGACAACAAGAATCGGGCAGCGGCGACCCGCATGCTCGACCCTGCGCCTCGTGTGATCTTCGACGAGGAATTCGGGATGCTCACCGCAGGACCCGACGTTGCGACGGCCGACGCCGCCCGCGACATCTACCGACGCACGATGTGGATCATCGAGCAGGCGGAGGGTCTCGGTGGCTACGCAGCGCTGCCCGCCGGGGACTTCTTCGATCTGGAGTATTGGGAGCTCGAACAAGCCAAGCTCGATCGAGTGGCAGAGACCGGCGAGTTCACGGGAGAAGTCGCCGTAGTAACGGGCGCCGCTTCCGGCATCGGTCGTGCATGCGCCCTCGGTCTGCTGAGTCGTGGAGCCGCCGTTGTCGGCCTCGATATCAGCCCCTCGGTCGTCGACGTATCCGGCGAAGCATCCTTCCTTGGCGTCCCGTGCGATCTCACGTCTGTCGAGGAGACCTCTGCCGCTCTCGATGCCGCCGTTGAGCGATTCGGCGGTGTTGACATGCTCGTGGCGGCTGCCGGCCTCTTCCCCGAGTCCGCGCCGATCTCCACCCACGATCCCGTCGCATGGAGGAGGGCCATGTCGGTGAACGTTGATGCGTACGTACAGCTTCTCTCGCTCGTGCACCCGCTCCTGGCGCTGGCTCCTCGCGGTGGTCGTGTTGCTGTGATCGGATCAAAGAATGTCACCGCCCCCGGCCCGGGAGCGTCGGCCTACTCGGCATCCAAGGCGGCCGCCAATCAGCTCACACGGGTTGCAACTCTCGAATGGGCCGCCGACGGCATTCGCGTCAACTCGGTTCACCCCGATGCGGTATTCGACACGGCCCTCTGGACGGACGAGTTGCTGGCAGAACGGGCGGCTCGGTACGAAATGACGATCGAGGAGTACAAGCGACGCAACCTGTTGAGCATCGAGATCACGAGCGCCAACGTCGCCGACGTGGTCGCTTCGACGCTGGGGGACTCGTTCTCCCGTGTCACCGGCGCTCACATACCCATCGACGGAGGAAACGACCGGGTGATCTGAGTTTCACGAGACCGA
>JAOZMA010000108.1 GCA_029934555.1 Acidimicrobiia bacterium
GACCGGGGTGCGCTCACCGTAGAGCCATGGGGTGAAGATCACGCCCCCCGAGCCGGGAGGGATCGCGGCGGCAGTTTCGTTGAGTTCGTCGTAGACAGATCCGTCGATGTCCCGATCGGGGTAGAGGATCGAAGCGATCCAATCGATCGCTTTGCCCGCGGTCTCCTGCTCGTTGGCAACGAGCCACCGGCCGGGTACGGCTGCGGGAAGGGAGGCGATCGAGTGCAGCAGGTCGGTCTTCTTGTACGGGACATGACAGCTGAGCCATGATGACGTCCCGATGTAGAGATGCGCTGCGTAGTCGCGAACGGTACCGGCACCGATACCTGCGGAGTGCACATCGGGTGTCCCGGCAACGACCGGGGTTCCTCGGGGTAGTCCCAGCTCTTCAGCGGCTACGTCGCTCAGCCCGCCGATGACGTCCGTGGCGTGACACAGATCGGGGAGTTGGTCCCTGGTCAGGTCTGCGTAGCCGAGGAGAACCTCGTCGTAGTCGACGGCGTTCGGATCGCGGTTGTCTGTGAGCCAGTGCAGCGCGATCGAGTCATACGATGCAACCGTGCGACCAGTGAGCCGAAGATTGATGTAATCCTTCGGTTCGAGGAACGTCGCGGCGGCCTCGTAAACGTAGGGTCGTTCGTTGCGCAGGAAAAGGATGTGGGCGATCGGATCCTTCCCCGCCCCCGATGGCGCACCGCCGGTGGATGTGACCCATCGGCGTGCCCGTCTGGGATCGAAACCCTGGATCTGAATCCGACCGGGAGCGGTGAGACCCCTGAGATAGCGGGCCCCGCGGGAGTCCATCCAGATGATCGCGTTACCGATTGCGTCTCCCGACGCGTCGATTGCAACGGTGCCCGACCATTGGGTCGTGACGGAGATAGCTGCGATCTGTGCATCAGGAGCCGCAGCAACGGTCTCCCGGACTGCGGCCGTGATTGCGTTCCACCAGGAATCCGGGTCCTGTTCGGCACCGCCGCCTTTGAGCAGGATCAGATCGACGTTCGCTGTGGCCCGGGCGATCACCTCGCCGCGCTCCGAGACAAGAGCGACCTTCGGACCGGAGGTTCCAAGGTCGATCGCGAGAACATATGCAGGAGATTCCACGACGCCACGGTACCCGGTCGGTGTGTCGCTGGGTGAATCGCCGTCCGGCGGCGAGCAGAGTCGTGTTTCCCAAGTGTGATCGGAGATCGGTACGGGCACTAGAGTTTGTCGGGAAGACATCAGACACGTAAACGCGAGCGCCGTCCGGAACGGACGGTGCGGGGGTTCCCAATGATTCACTTTGCCTATCTCGATCCAGGAACGGGCACACTGATCGTCCAAGCCCTGCTGGGAGGCACCGCGGGCGTTGCCGTGCTGTTCAAGACCAAACGCAGCCGCATGGCCCGGAAGAGCAAAGCGGCCGAAGCGGAACCGGAGACCGGTGAGACCCAAGCGGACGATCGCACGGCGCCGAATCCGAACGCCGACTGACCGCGGGTCGGATCATGGACGACGAAACCACTCCGAACAGCGCGACGGCAGACATCCCGGAGACCGACTCTGCTTCTGGACGCCGGGTTGATGCCGGCTCCTTCAGGGATCCCGGAAGCCGCGTATTCCACCGCGATGGCGGCGTCTACCGCGTACTCGACCATCGCTCCATGGAGAACTGGGAGACGCTCGCAGCGACCCGATTCTTCGCTGAAGGAGTCGGCGCCGGCACGATCGTCGCGACGGAGCCGGCCGTAGGGGTCGAGACGATCGACGGTGATGAATGGGCCGGGGTGCTGCAACACGAACGGATCCCGGTCATCTCGTATCCGTACGAGTGGACCTTCTCGATGCTTCGCGACGCTGCCATGCTCCAGCTCGATCTGCTCGTTGCCGCACTCGCTGAGGGAATGATCCTCAAGGATTCCACACCGTTCAACGTTCAGTGGCGGGGCCGCACTCCGGTCTTCATCGACATCGGCTCTTTCGAACCGCTCAATCAGGGCGACATCTGGGTCGGGTACCGGCAGTTCCTCGCCCAGTACCTGTACCCATTGATGCTGACGGCCCACGTCGGAATCCCGTTCCAGCCCTGGTTGCGGGGCCAGCCCGACGGACTCACCGCTGAGCAGCTTCGGCGGGTCATGTCGTCACGAGACCTCCTGCGCAAGAGCGGGTTGATGCACGTGGCATTGCCGGCTCGCGCCGAACGACGGGCCCATGGTGGTGGGCGGGACGTCCGCTCAGAGCTCAAGGATGCAGGGTTCAACAAGGAGATGATCGAGTCCAACGTGAACGGTCTCCGCAACATCGTGAACGGCCTCGAATGGAATCCGGGATCGTCGCGCTGGAATGAGTACGCGGCGGAGTGCGACCACGTACGGGTTCACCGGGGGGCGAAGGCCGCGTTCATCACGAAGGCGCTCGCCGAGGATGCCCCTGCCGTCGTGTGGGACGTCGGAGCCAACGACGGATACTTCTCGAAACTGGCCGCCGGAAGCGCGGACTACGTGCTCGCCCTGGATGCCGATGAGGTGATCCTCGACGAGTTCTACCGGTCGCTCTCCCCGAACGGCCCGGACAACGTTCTCCCGATCGTCCAGGACATGGCCGACCCTTCGCCGGGGCTCGGCTGGCGCGGTCTCGAACGTCCGCCACTCGTCGATCGATCGTCCCCCGACGTCGTGCTCTGCCTCGCCGTCATCCATCACCTCGTCATCGGACGCAACATCCCTCTCCGGGCCGTGATCGACTGGCTCTCGGATCTTGGAGCGAGGGTGATCCTCGAGTTCGTGGCACCCGACGACCCGATGGTGCGCGCACTCACGATCAACAAGCTGCCCCACGAAGTACACCGTGACTACAACGAGACCGACCTACGCCGGTACCTCAGCGACCACTTCGTGATCGAAGGCGAGGAAGAACTTCCAGGGGCCACGCGGCGTCTCTTCGCTCTCCGTCCGATCGGCTGACGGTGTCCGACACCATCCACGACTCGACCAGGGAAGGAATCCCGTGGATCGACGTGCTGCTGTCATCGGTGGTGCTCTTCGTCCTCGCCGTGACACAGCCGGTCCTCGACCTCCTCGGGCGCAATGCCGAGTTCTTCCTGGCCCAGGCGACGCCCCCGATCGACATCGTCCTTCTGGGATTCATGCTCGCGATCGGGATCCCGCTCCTCATCGGGCTGATGGTCGTCGGGGTCCGGAAGCTCCACCAGCCAACGGGGACCGCCCTGCACGGGATCCTGCTGGCCCTCCTCGGAGGCATCCTCGCCCTTCAGATCATCTCATCGACACCGGTCGGTCGACTCCCCGGCTGGGTCGAGATCGTGCTCGCAGCTGTAGCCGGCGTGCTCCTCGCGATCGCCTTCTATCGCTACGAGCCGCTTCGATCGGCCGGGCGTTTCGCTGCCATCGCCCCCATCGTCGTGCTCGGTCTCTTCCTCTTCGGATCCTCCGCCTCGCAGCTCGTGTTCGCATCGGGCGAGATTGCGAAGCCTTCGCACGTCTCGATCGACAATCCCGTTCCCATCGTGATGGTCATATTCGACGAGTTCCCTGTCGCTTCGATCATGGACGATGACGGGAACATCAACGAGGAGATCTACCCGGGTTTCGCTCGTCTCGCCGAGGACGGCACATGGTTCAGGAACGCCGTCACGGTCCAACAGCAGACCGAGAACTCGCTCCCGGCGATCCTATCGGGGAAGAACCCGCCCGCTGGCAAGCTACCGACGGCGGGAGACCATCCGTTCACCCTGTTCACGCTGCTCGCCGACTCATATGACCTTCAGGTTCTCGAAGCAGTGACAGATCTGTGCCCCGAGTACGCGTGCGAGAACATGAGCCGTCAGGTGCGGCCGCTTGCTGATCGATGGGGAGCGCTCATCGAAGATCTGACGGTTGTCTCCGGGCATCTCTTCTTGCCGGACGACATGGCGGACGACCTGCCCCCCATCGACACCACATGGTCCAACTTCTCCGGTGGAGGCACGGAGAACGACTTCGACATGACGTCTCGTTTTCAGGAACTCACGTACTCGGCGGATCGGCGCCATCCGATCGCCCAGTTCACCGACAGCCTCGGAGAGGCGCCGGACGAACCGCGCCTGTCCTTCCTCCATGCGCTCGTTCCGCATGTCCCGTGGACGTATCTCCCATCGGGCCAGACATACTCGGCACCCGATGCGGCTCCGGGGAGCAAGAGCCCCGGCTGGGGAGACGACGTCTGGCTCGTCGACCAGGCATACCAGATGCACCTCATGCAGGTCGGGTACGTCGACACCGTGGTTGAGGAGATGATCGAACAGCTCGAGCAGGCGGGAACCTACGACGACACGATGATCATCGTCGTAGCCGACCACGGAATCACCGTGCGCCCGAACACACCACATCGTCGGATCGTCACAGAGGAGACGGTGGGGGACATCGCAGCCATCCCGCTCTTCATCAAACGCCCCCATCAGGAGCACGGAGGGATCGACGACTATCGGGCTGAGACCGTCGACATCATGCCCACCATCGCCGCCACGCTTGGGATCGATCTGCCGTGGGCCACGGACGGCTCATCCCTGTTCGGAGACGACAGACTCGAGCGAGACGAGTCACGCATCGAGGGGAGCGAAGGAGTCATCATCTTTGGAACCGATGGCTCAGAGGCTCGGGCGGTAGCGGCTCGTAAGATCGAGCACTTCGGAACGAATGGGCCCTTCGGCCTCGCCCCACCGGGCCACGCCGACCTTCTCAATCGGTCGGTCGAGGAGTTCCGTGCGAGTCAGGACAGCGAATTGACAGCGACGGTGCGGGACCCCAAAGCCTTCAAGACTGTCGATCTGGAGGGGCCGGTGGTCCCCGCGTGGATCAGCGGCACTATCGCGAGAAGGGGTTCCGACGGTGAGGATCTTCTCCTCGCAATCGTCGTCAACGGGCGCATCGCTGCGGTCACACGGACCAGCGAGACGGAAGAAGGGGCCACGCAGTTCGGTGCCGTCATCCCGCCGGAGTCCTTCGTGAACGGCGATAACGATGTTGATCTCTACCTGATCCGTGGATCCGGTGATGACCTCGAACTGTTACAGATACACCGCTGAGAGGCGTCGCAACGACCCTTCAGCGGCGGAAGCGGTCGTACCAGCGCGATGGGGCATCATCGAGTACCGGTGCCGTGAGTTCGAATGTCGGGGGTGACCAGCCCGGATCATCTTCGAGGCGTGGGAGTCCACCGGTGTTTCGCTCGTATCGGGACGACGGCGGATTGTGGTTCTCGAGCGTTGGCACGAGTTCGATCGCGTCCGGATCGCTCTCACGTGATGCCACGATTGGCTCATTCGGCTGGAACGGCACGACGCCTCCCTCGAGTTCGTGCCTTCCGGATCCCGACGCCCGCAAGTAGCGTACGGCAGGCGGCCAATCCGGTACATGGTGCAAACGACCCATTTCCTGGATACCCAATGGTCTCCTCACTCCTGGCAAAGCGGTATCGTGCCGGTATGCCCTCCGTGCGCCACGATTCGATCTGCCAACGCAGAAGGTGGACATGGATGGTCGGCTCAGACACACGAATTTCCGTCATCGAGAAGAGAGAACACACGTGAGACTCACCACGGCGATGCTTGCCGATGCCGCACAGGTCCAAGGCGGGAAGCTGTTCGTCCTCGGAGGGGGATTCGACACGATCAGCGCCCGATCGCTGCCGGTCGTGCACCGCAACCTGACGTTGGCCATGGTCGCAGAGATCGATCCGGAGGAGAGGCATCGCGAGTTGGAGATCGTGATCGCTCTCGTCGACGAAGACGGCCACGGGCTTGACGTTGAAGCGAGAGGGAAGCTTCGGGTCGGTGCACCCCCGAACCTCCCACCGGGAGCGACCAGCATCGTTCCGATCGTGAGCCCCTTCCACAACATCCAATTCACCGAAGCGAAGGGCTACGCCTTCGTCGTGTCGTTCGAGGACGAGGAGATCGCACGGGTGCGCTTCCGAGTCGTTCAGGTTTCGTAGCCCGTGCACGGAGCAGTCAACGTCCCCAACGCGGTGTCGGTGGTCCGCCTCCTCCTGATCCCCGTCTTTGTCTGGCTCGTCCTGATCGACGAGACCGCCTGGGCCGGTGCGCTCTTGGGAGTCATCGGGGCGACCGATTGGATCGACGGCTACATCGCACGGCGTTTCGACCAGGTCACGGAAGTCGGGAAGATGCTCGACCCCATCGCCGACCGACTCGCCGTTGCGGTCGCCGTCATCCTGGGGCTGATCACAGGCGTCCTCCCGTGGGGCTTCGGATGGGCCATCATCATCAGAGAGATCGTCATCGCCATCGGAGCCGCCTACGGATGGTCGAAGGGGGTCCGCAGACTCGACGTGCGATGGCTCGGCAAGCTCGCCACCCTCCTGCTCTACTTCTCGATCACGACCTTCTTCATTGCCGACGGCCTTGATATGGAGTGGTTGTGGTGGGCCTCGCTCGCCATCGGCGTGCCCGGCCTCGTGACCTACTACATCGTTGCGTTCAGCTATCTCGGCGACATGAGGAAGGCCATTGCGGCCGCCGAGGCCACCGACTCGAGCCGGTAGACTGCTCGATCCCGAGCGAAGAGGAGACGACACGTGCAGATCCCAGAAGACCTCCGGTATACGGAGAACCATGAATGGGTTCGTTTGGAGGCCGACGGCGCCGTGAGTGTTGGCATTAGCGACTACGCACAAGATGCGCTCGGCGATGTCGTGTATGTGGATCTTCCGGACGTCGGTCGTGTCGTCGAAGCCGGGGAGACCATCGCAGAGGTCGAGTCCACGAAGTCGGTGAACGATGTCTACGCCCCGGTCTCGGGAGTCGTTGCGAGCGTGAATGAACCGCTGATGGACGCACCCGAACTCGTCAACACCGACCCGTTCGGCGCTGCCTGGTTCGTGACCATCACCCCGGCCGATGGGGAGAACCTCGACGCCCTGATGGACGCCGTGGCGTATACGACGTTCACGGAGGAGTAGGCGGGGAGGGTCGGCGGTCTCCAGACCCCAGTCGACAGATTGAGTGCTGAGAGGATCAGCAGATAGCCGGTTGCATGAGTGCCAGCAACGGGTTGGACGCAAACGGTGCCCGGAGTCTCCTTCCCTCCCCTCAGCCTGGATCCGCGGTTTCTCGTGGGGTGGAGTAGTCGAATCCGTTGACACGAACCGTTTTCTCGCGGGAGTCATTCGTCACAATCTGGGTGAAGGTGCGAGCAGGGGCTCTCTGACATTCTCCCCCGCCGGCAGGTGGGGGAGATGGCCCGAAGGGCCAGAGGGGGC
>JAOZMA010000109.1:0-2667 GCA_029934555.1 Acidimicrobiia bacterium
AGTTGAGATAGCACGCATCCCATGAATGGACCGATAATGACCCCAACGCATCAGCCGCCACCGCGGCACACATTCTCTGTAAATACGACGAGCTCCGGCGAGCCACAGCTAGCGCCACCACCATCGCCGCGGCAACGCCGGCCCTGGCTCATCGCTCCGATCGCCCTTGTTGTGGTCCTTGCGGGCGTTGGAGGGGGGCTCATCGGTGCCTCGACCCATCAGGACGTCCCACCTGTGATCGTGGAGCAGGCACGTGCGCCGAGAACCATGCCGGCAGTTCCGGCCGTTGCAGAGTTGACAACGCCGACCGACGCAGTCGCTGTGGGAGCTGCCGTCATCCCGAGCATCGTCACCGTCGAGGTGGGTTCCTCCTCGGGAACGACGTTCACCCAGGCCGGCTCGGGATCCGGTGTGATCCTCGACGAGTCGGGACACATCATCACCAATCACCACGTCGTCGAGGTCGGTGACGCCGCCCGGGTCGTGCTCTCAGACGGTCGGGTCTACGAAGCCGAACTGATCGGGAGCGACCCCCTCACCGATCTCGCCGTCCTCCAAATCCCCACAACCGATCTCGTGCCGATCGCTCTCGGCTCCACCAATGATCTCGTAGTCGGGAGCCCCGCCATCGCCATTGGCAGCCCTCTCGGCCTCGAAGGGGGCCCGTCGCTCTCCGTCGGAGTCGTGTCGGCGCTCGGCCGTGAAGTCCAGACCGGACCGGATACCACGTTGTACGGCATGATCCAGACCGACGCGCCGATCACGAGCGGCTCCAGCGGTGGCTCGCTGGTCGACGAAACCGGCGCTTTGATCGGGATCACAACAGCAGTTGGGGTCTCCAGCATCGGAGTCGAGGGCATCGGGTTCGCTACTCCGGTCGAGATCGTCGAGCGCATTACCACCGAACTCATCGCGACCGGTTCCGTCTCGCACGGCCTTCTCGGAATCGGAGGCGCTACCGCATACGACGAAACCGGAGACGGTGGCTTCGTTCCCGTCGGTGTCACGGTCCGATCGGTATCACCCGACTCGCCTGCCGCTTCCGCCGGAATCGTTGTGGACGACGTGATCACAGCGATCGACGGTACCGCCGTCTTGACCATGGATGAGCTCATCACAGCGCTCCGCCGGGTCGGTGCAGGCGACTCAGTTGCCGTGTCGCTTCGAGGGAGTAGCCCGGTAAGCGTCACGCTCGCGACCCGCTGAAGCACCTGCACACAACAAAGCAGTTGACAATCATCATGGCGTTCGATATATTTCGAATGTAAGCAGGACTATTGAATCGAACGATGATTGCGAGTCCGTACGATGACATCACAGCCCCGAATCCGGGACCTCACGACCCCTCGGTCCAACACGCCCCCCATTGAGACGGCGCTCCACGGCGCCGCCGATCTCCTGATCGCGCTCTGGCTGATCGAGGGCTGCGACGAGATGACCCAATCGTTCGAAGAGTACGGACTCGGTGCGGAGTGGTTCACCGGATTCTCCGACGCCCTCTCCTCCGAGACCCGCTCGCTCCTTGAATCGATCGGTTCAGGCAACGTGTGGATCTCGGCGATGTCACTGCTGGAGGACATGACCAGCGGGAGTACCGTCGATGACTTTACCGATCGCGTCGAGGCCATGGATCCAACAGATCTCAGACTGGCTCTCCTGGCCATGCATGAAACGAACAGCCCCGAGTACGACCGCCTCGCTCTCGCTGCGGCGGCCGGCGATCGAGATGCGACGCTCGCGCTCATGGCACTCCCCGTGGTGGCGAAGCATCAGCGCTGGGCCAACACAATGACCGAACTCCTCGCTCTCGAACCTCGAGAGACCACAGAGTTGATCGTTGGAGCGCTGCGCGGTGCGCAGGCGGACGTGTTCTCCACCTTCGAGAGCGACTTCCGTCCGAGCCTCGAACGTGACTTGTCAGCGAAACAGACCATGGCCGATCGTCTTTCGACCGAACGATTCGTTGAACTCGCAACGAACGGTCTCTCCATCGAGAAACAGGGCTACCGCAGACCGATGCTCCTCATCCCGTCTGTCGTCGGTCGTCCGTGGAACATCTTCACGGAGTCGTCCAGCAGGATGATCATCGCCTATCCGGTCGCCGACGAGTACATGGACGCCGATCCGGACGCGCCGCCGCAGTGGCTGATCAAGACCTACAAGGCGCTCGGCGACGAACGCCGGCTTCGCATTCTTCGACGCCTCTCGCGGGGCCCGGCATCACTGCACGAACTCGCAGACGAGTTGGACGTATCGAAGTCGACCTTGCACCACCACATGATGCTGTTGCGTGCGGCCGGCCTCGTGAAGGTCTTGATCGGAGCAGACAAGGAGTACGCGCTGCGAGAGGACATCGTCCCCGAGACAACCGCCGTGCTCCAGTCATACATCGACAGCTCTGGAGGTAACTGATGTATCACCAACACCAACTCGTGAAGCCCCATATGGACGCCGTCGCGGACGAGATTCGCCGCGATCGTCGTCAACGTGAGGTCGATCGTGGGTCACCGCCCGAACCGGGACCGATTCGTTCTCTGATCGCCAGGATCCTCGTTCTCACTGGAGCGAGAATCCACGGTTCAACCCCGGCACTCATCGGTGACCGGGTAGTGATTCTCGACCCTTGCAGGGACAACGACCTGCAGCTCGCCGCCTGAACGCTGTGCC
>JAOZMA010000109.1:2767-7264 GCA_029934555.1 Acidimicrobiia bacterium
CGCAGCGCACATTCGCAGCGGAACGAAGATCTACGGCGAAGGCGACTCAGAGATCAGGGCCCTCGACGGCATCTCAGCTGACTTCAGACGAGGACAGTTCACCGCGATCATGGGCCCATCGGGCTCCGGCAAGTCGACGCTTCTCCACACCCTTGCCGGGCTCGACACCCTCACCGAAGGCTCCGTCTACATCGGCGAGACCGAACTCGGATCCTTGAAGGACCGGGACCTGACGATTCTACGCCGCGAGGAGGTGGGGTTCATATTCCAGACCTTCAACCTGATCCCGACTCTCAACGCACAGGAGAACATCCTCCTCCCTCTCTCGATCGCCGGGGTGAAACCGGATCAGGAGTGGTATGGCAAAGTCGTCGATGCCGTTGGGCTCAGTGACCGCCTCGATCACCGTCCCAGCGAACTCTCAGGGGGCCAGCAGCAACGAGTCGCTGCCGCCCGCGCACTCGTATCCAAGCCCGCGATCGTCTTCGCCGACGAACCGAGCGGCAATCTCGATTCGGTCGCCAGCGGAGAACTCCTTGACTTCATGCGCACCGCCGTACGGGAGTTCGATCAGACCATCGTGATGGTCACCCATGATCCGATCGCCGCCAGCTATTCCGACCGAATCATCTTCCTCGACGACGGAGACATCGTCGACGAGATGACCGATCCGACACCCGATTCGATCCTCGAGCAGATGAAGCACCTGGGAGCCTGACGATGTTGCGCGCAGCCATCAAAGGCGTCTTTGCCAACAAGATGCGGCTCAGCCTCACGGCGTTCGCCATCGTCATCGGGGTGGCGTTCGTCGCAGCAAGCTTCGTATTCACCGACACGATCAGTGCTCGGTTCGATGCGCTCCTCGACACGTCAGCGACGGGAGTTGACGTCTACGTGCGCCCGGCACCACCTGAGACCGGAGACACGTTCCAGAACGCCGAGTTCGGATCGATTCCGGAGGACACGATCGATTCGGTCCTCACCACGCCGGGCGTGCGCATCGCAGAAGGTGGCGTCGTCGGTTTCGCTCAGATCGTCAATAAGGAGGGCGAAGCCGTCGGAGGCCAGGGTCCCCCAACGCTCGGCTACTCGTGGTCGATCGATCGCTCATTGAGCCCCGTCACGATCCGTGATGGGAACGGCCGTGGGCCGGAGATCGCTGGAGAGGTCGTGATCGACGCCAACTCCGCCAACGGAAACAATCTCTCCGTCGGAGACACGATCACGGTGCTGACCATCGGTGCCCCCGAAGAGTTCCTCCTCGTCGGCATCGCCAGCTTCGGGGAGAGCGACAGCCTCGCCGGCGCAACACTCGCCATGTTCACTCTCGATGAAGCACAGCGGCTCTTCGGTCTCGAGGGTCGGTTCAGCGCGATCTCTGTCGCTGCCGAGTCCGGGGTCACTCCCGAGGAACTCGCTGCGAACATCTCAACAACGACCAACGGGGATATCGAGGTGGTTACGGCCGAGGAATCGAACGATGAACAACTGGAAGCGATCTCCGAGGGGCTGGGCTTTCTGAACATCGCGCTGCTCGCGTTCGCTGCCGTGGCCGTCTTCGTCGGTGCGTTCATCATCAGCAATACATTCCGCATCATCGTCGCCCAGAGAACGAAAGAGTTGGCCCTTCTGCGAGCAATCGGCGCCACCGGTCGGCAGGTGACCTGGATGGTTGTCATCGAGGCCCTGATCGTTGGCTTCGTAGCATCGGTCATCGGTATCGGCGTGGGGGTGCTTCTCGCTATCGGCCTCGGCGCAGCCATGAATGCCTTCGGGCTCAACATGCCCGAGGGCCCGCTCACCCTGTTACCCCGCACCGTGATCGTCGGCATGGCCGTCGGACTCATCGTGACGGTTGTCTCGGCGCTGTTGCCCGCACGGAAAGCCGCCCGGATACCCCCGGTAGCCGCGATGAACGAAGAGCTAGCACGACCCAAACGTCGATCGCTCCACGTACGAGCCGTGGTCGGATCCATTACCGTCGGCCTGGGCATCGCGGCGCTCCTCGTCGGACTGTTCACATCTGTGAATGGGGGGATCTGGTTTGTCGCTATCGGCGCGCTTGTGTTCTTCCTGGGCGTGTCGATCATCGCACCGCTTGCAGCCGGTCCGGTCGCGACGGTTCTTGGATGGCCCCTACCGAGGATGTTCGGTGTCGCCGGCCAACTCGCTCAGGACAACACGCGGCGCCAGCCTCGACGAACAGCGTCAACGGCATCGGCGTTGATGATCGGGGTTGCACTCGTCGTCTTCGTCGCGGTATTCGGGGCTTCGATCAAGTCCTCGATATCGTCGTCCGTCACCGACACGTTCCCGGGTGATTTCTCTGTGCAGTCGACGAACTTCGCCGTCGGGGTGAGTCCAACGTTCACGGAGGAGGTTCGATCGCTGTCGGAGATCGGAAATGTCTCCACCTTGAAGATCGGTAGCGCCGTTGTCGAGGGTAGCAACACAACCATCGTCGCTGTTGACCCGGAGACCATCACCACTGTCACGAGCATCGACGTGTCCGCTGGTGCCTTCGAGTCACTCGCGGAGACAGATGGGGTTCTCGTACTCGAATCCGTCATGAACGAGAACGGTTGGTCAGTGGGCGATTCCATCGTGATCGTGTATCCCCAAGATCCCGGCGGTCCAATTGAGATCGCAGGCACGATCACTTCGACGAACTTTGGAGACTTCATCATCACTCAGTCTTCCTATGCCGTCGGCTTCTCCAACTCGACCGACTACTACGTCTTCGCGAACAGCGCCGACGGGGTAGCCATCGTGGATGCTCGAGCCGCCATCGACGGTGTGGCCGCGGACTACCCCAACGTGAAGGTCCAGAACAAGAGTGAACTCATCGCAGACGCCGAAGCGCAGATCGATCAGATGCTCGTTCTGTTCACCGGGCTCCTGTTCCTTGCGATCATCATCGCGGTGTTGGGGATCACCAATACGCTGGCGCTGGCCATCATCGAACGCACGCGGGAGATCGGTCTCCTCCGGGCGGTGGGCATGGTGCAACGTCAGGTGCGGCGGATGATCCGTTGGGAGGCCGTGATCATCGCCCTCTTCGGCGCCGTCATGGGCGTCGGTGTGGGCCTCTTCCTCGGATGGGCGGTCGTACGGGCCCTCGCCGATGAGGGGCTCGGATCGTTCGCTGTTCCGATGGGACAGATCGTGATCCTGGTGCTCCTTGCGGGTGTCGCCGGTGTGATCGCCGCCATCTATCCATCGTGGAAGGCATCACGCCTGAACATCCTCGACGCCATCGCCTACGAGTAGGCCCGGAGGTCGCGAAGGGACGGAGTCGGGACCTATCTTCCTTGACCCGTTCCTTCTGGCCGTCGTCGGCGTGATATCGTCGCTCCATGCACGAACCCCTTCGCTTGACTTCGCTTCCTGTGATGGAGGCGCAACAGTGACGACCGATCAGGAACCAGACAGCGACGGCCTGATCTCGAGGGTCTTCTCGAAAGCCACCGGTGCGGTCGTCGACATCGTCGATCCAGACGCGATCATCGATCAAGTCGACGTCAATGCACTGATGGAACGGGTCGACGTGAACGCGCTCCTCGACCGCGTCGATCCCCAGGTCATTCTCGACAACGTCGACGTGAACGCCCTGATGGATCGCGTTGACGTTGACGCGCTCCTTGATCGGGTGGACGTGAACGCTCTCATGGACCGGGTCGACATCGACGCACTCATGGACCGCGTCGACGTCAAAGAACTCACCGACCGAGCTGGCATCCCCGACATCGTTCGAGAGAGCACAGGCGTTCTCGCGGGATCGGCGATGGATGTCGTCCGTCGCCAGATCGTCGCATTGGATCAGATCATCGGTCAGACCACGTACCGCATGATCGGACGGCATCCCTCAGAGCGCCCCGTGTCTCCCCCGGACCTCGAAGCAGCAGCGGCGATCGATGAGGCAGGTCACGGTCAGGTGACCGGCTTCTACGCGGGATCCATCTCCCGGCTCTCCGCGTATGTGCTCGACGCGGTCATCCTCTGGGCCTCCCTTGTGCTCCTTCTGATGGGCCTCACGTTTGTCGTGGACACTGTCTTGAACATCCAGGTGGGCACCGGGTGGGAGAGCGGCGCTATCGGCGTGATACTCAGCTCATTGTGGGCGTTCGGCTACTACTTCGTCTCGTGGGCACTCGCCGGCCGTACGATCGGCATGGGGATCATCGGTGTTACCGTGCTCACGCGGGACGGAACCGCCATATCGGGCCGACAGGCGCTGGTCCGGACACTCGTCTTCCCGATCTCGTTCATCATCCTTGGTCTCGGGTTCCTCGGCATCTTCACCAGTCCGACGCGGCGAACGCTTCACGATGCGGCCGCCGGCACCGTCGTTGTCTACGACTGGGGGAATCGACCCGCCGAGATGAACGCACCGATCACGCAGTGGGTCAACCGCCACATGGAGAGCGACTGAGACCTGCGGCCGGCAGTCGGCAGTCGGCAGTCGGCAGTCGGCAGTCGGCAGTCGGCAGTCGGCAG
>JAOZMA010000110.1 GCA_029934555.1 Acidimicrobiia bacterium
TTCTACGTACTACGTTCCGGCCTCTCCTTCACACCCCGCTGAAATCCGAAGTGCCACAATACCTATGTGAGGATGTCCCTCAGGGGCACGGCGATATCCTCGTACTCGGCGTGTCGCCCGGTCTCCTCTTTCGAGTAGATGAGACGATCGTCGAGCATCACCTCGAATCTCCCGCCACTCGACGGGATCAAGATGAGACGGTCAATGATTCGCTCGAATTCGTCGAGCAGCTGATCGGCCGTGCGCACGGCACGGTTTCGATAGCCTCAAACGGCGCAGTATTCAATGCTGAGATTCATACCGACGATCGTAGTCAGTATCACGGCTGATGTGCTGCCTCAGCCGCGGAATACGTGGGTGACCCAGAGTTTCCCGCCGGCGTCAGTCCACACGCCCGATCCGATCTCCGTGAAGGTGGGGTTGACCATGTTGGCGTAGTGACCGCTGCTCGAGACGAGCGCATTGAAGGCGCTCTGGACCGACGTGCTCACCGCGATGTTCTCGGCCACCGACTGCCACGGCCCGGGGATGTCGTAGAGACTTGAGTGTTCGAAGGTATCGGTCTCCCACATGTGATGCGACCACGATCGAGCATACGACCGCAGGTCTCCGGCGTTGGCAAGCGTCGGGATTCCGACGGATGCCCGCAGGTTGTTGACCAACGACACGAACTGAGCCTCTGCTGAAGGGTCGTATCCGCCGACATCCTGCGGCGGGGCCGTTGTCGTGGTCGTTGGCGGCACCGTGGTTGTGGTGGTCACCGGCACGGCAGTTGCGGTGGTCGTCACCGGAGCTTTCACCGAGACGGCCGGCGGCGGAGCCGTCGTTGTGGTCGTGGCGGGGGCGTCCGTGGTGGGAGTCACCACCGGGATCGTCGTAGACGTCGTGGATGTCGTGGTCGTTGGGGCGATCGTCGTAGACGTCGTGGATGTCGTGGATGTCGTGGTCGACGTCGTGGGGGCTGGAGCGACCGTCGTGGATGTCGTGGTCGACGCCATGGTGGTCGATGACGGGTTCGACGACTCGACAACGGCTTGCGTCGTGTGTTCGGTCGGCACCGACCCGGAGTCACCCAACGCAGGGACGACAAGGATGGCTAGGAGGATCGCGACGAACGCGAAGAGAACGAGGGACAGTGATCGGGGTTTCATGAGGGCCTTGACTCGCTGGCGATGGACACGGAACCGGAACCCTCAGGTGCGATCGCACCCCCCATGGCCGGTTCGAAGAACGCAGTGTACGGAGCGAGTCTCCCAAGCATCTATCGCCGGGGAGACTCTCCCGTTGTCAGTCGCAGACGGCCCCGTGTTCGGCCGTGCCCACGAGCTTCGCGTACTTCCCGAGAGCGCCTGTTGGGTAGCGGGCCTCCGGTGCCACCCAGACGGCACGTCTCGCCTCCGCCTCCTCCTCGTCGATCAATAGATCGAGACGCCGGGCCGGAACATCGACCCGGATGCGATCGCCCTCCTGCACGAGCGCCATCGGACCGCCCTTCGCTGCTTCCGGGGCAACGTGACCGATGCACAGGCCGGTCGTTCCACCAGAGAAGCGGCCGTCGGTGATCAACAGCACGTCTTTGCCGAGACCCGCCCCCTTGATCGCCGCAGTGATCGCCAGCATCTCTCTCATCCCCGGCCCTCCCGAAGGTCCCTCGTAGCGGATGACCACAACGTCCCCCGGATGCAGGTCATGTGCCCACAGCGCTTCGAGAGCGTGTTGCTCATCGTCGAAGACCCTCGCCGTTCCTTCGAAGACGTCAAGGTCGAGTCCGGCGATCTTCACAACAGCGCCTCCCGGAGCGAGCGAACCGCGCAGGATCGCGATACCCCCCTCTTCGGCAACCGGATCCGCGAACAGTCGCACGACGTCCTGCTCTTCTGGGAACGTGACGCCCTCGAGATTCTCCGCCATCGTCCTGCCGGTCACGGTGAGGGCCTCGCCGTTGATCAGCCCCTCGTCGTAGAGGGCGCGGAGCACAACCGGAACGCCACCGATTCGATCGAGATCCACCATGTGGTAGCGCCCGAACGGCTTGAGATCGCCGACGTGCGGGGTCCGCCGGCTGATCCGGTCGAAGTCCTCGAGGGTGAGTTCGACACGAGCTTCATGGGCGAGAGCGAGGAGGTGAAGCACCGCGTTGGTGGACCCTCCAAGCGCCATCACCACGGTGATGGCGTTCTCGAATGCCGCCCGTGTCATGATGTCCCTGGGAAGGATTCGGGCCCGGAGAAGTTCCATGGCGGCTTCACCCGACTGGCGGGCGTAGTCGTCGAGCCGCTTCGAGATGGCGGGAACCGAGGCGCTCCCGGGGAGCGACATGCCGAGTGCCTCACCGACGGATGCCATGGTGTTCGCCGTGAACATCCCGGCGCACGATCCGACGCCGGGGCAGGCTGTCTGCTCGATGCGCAGCAGTTGGGAATCGTCGATGCGTCCCTCGGAGTGGGCCCCGATGCCCTCGAACACGTCCACGATCGAGATGTCGACACCGTCGAGGTTGCCGGGGAGGGAAGACCCGCCGTAGAGGAACACCGAGGGGAGGTTGTGCCGAGCTGCAGCCATGAGCATCCCCGGGAGCGACTTGTCGCAGCCGGCGATCGAGACCATCGCGTCGAAGCGTTCGGCGTGCATGACAAGTTCAACAGAGTCTGCGATGACCTCACGGGAGACGAGCGAGGCGCGCATGCCTTCGTGTCCCATCGAGATACCGTCGGAGACGGCAATCGTGGTGAAGACGAGACCCACGCCACCGGCTTCGTATACGCCTTCTCTGGCGCGGGCAGAGAGCCTCGGGCCGGTCAGGTTGCAGGGCGTCACCTCGTTGCCGGCGCTCACAACACCGACCTGGGCCTTGACGAAGTCGTTCTCGCCCAGGCCGACGGCCCGGAGCATCGCTCTGGCGCCGGCCTTTGCGGGGCCGACGGTCACGTCCTGGGAATGGATCTTGATGGGATTCTCGTTAGGCATAGGTGCAGCGTAACCGGCGGGTTCACCTCAATTGCCGGAGACCGTAGGAGCAGACAGCAGACAGCAGCGACAGAGCCCCTCCGACGTTCGGTCTGAGATGTTCGCTGTCTGCTGTTGGCTGTTCGCTGTCGGCTGTCCGCTGTCGGCTGTCGGCTGTCGGCTGTCGACATGCTCGGTACGGACTACGGACTACGGACTACGGGTCCGGACTACGTCCCAAGACCCCTATCGAAACACGACCTATAGCCTGTTCACGGTCATGACCACTGATACCTACCCCGCAATCCCGCAGACCCCTCCTCCGCCACCTCCTGCGCCGACGAAGAAGAAGGGCGGCTTCGGGAAGAAGGCCTTCTTCGCCCTGCTCATCCTCGCTGTGGTCGGCGTGTTCGGAACGATCGGGTATGTCAAGTGGACCGAGGGCAAGATCAACCGGATCCCATCGGAGGAGTTGGCCAGCCTCGCAACCGTGGCCCCCGGGTCATCAGAGCCACTCAACTTCCTCGTGATCGCCACCGACGACCGCTCGAATCTCCCCGACGACTGGGAAGACAACTTCGGCGACTTCACCGGGCGCAGGACCGACGTGATGATGCTCGCCCACCTGGTCCCCGGCGAACGCATCCAACTCCTCAGCCTCCCCCGCGACCTCCAGGCCGAGATCGAAGGCCACGGGACGAACCGCTTGAACGCTGCATTCGTGTTCGGAGGGCCCGATCTTCTCATCAAGACGGTGCAACAGGAGACCGGTATCCCCGTCCACCACTACCTCGAAATCGACTTCGGTGGTTTCGGCCGAATCGTCGACTCACTCGGTGGGGTAACGATCGACTTCCCGTACCCGGCGCGAGACGGCAAATCCGGCTTCGAGGTCGAAGCAGGGACACACACCCTCGACGGTGAGATGGCGGTCGCCTACGCCCGGTCACGCACGTACGAAGTGTACAAAGACGGCTCGTGGCAAGGCACCGGCGGAGGGGACATCGCTCGGACCCAGCGCCAGCAGGACATCATGGTGCAGCTCTTCGATCAGGTTGCATCTCCATCGAGCGCATTCAATCTGCCCACGTTCCTGCCGACGTTCGCAGACAACATCACCGCGGATGAGGCGCTCGGATTGGCGCTCATGACCGATCTCGGCCGATCGGCTCTCGGTCTGCGGTCTTCGAGCATCGATCGAGTCACGCTCCCGGTCAAGAACCACAAGGGCAGTGACGGCCGCGCCTACGTGATCCCGACGGACGAAGCGGCGGCCGTCATCGCAGCCTTCATGGCCGGCGATCCCTACCCGTAGCGGAGTCGGCACCGCCAACCCCCATCGTTCGTGTCTAGGAACACAACTGTTGTGAACGTAAGCACAAACGACCGGTCAGAGGGCGGTGACAGCAGCAACGAGTCGGTCGATCTCGTCTTCCGAGTTGAAGTAGTGGACCGAGGCACGCACCAGATTCGGCAGGCCCCTCGCTTCCATATCGAATCTCGCTGAATATGGCGTCACGGTCGAGACGTTGATCGACTGTGCGTGCAGCGCAGCCTTCACCGCCCCGGCCTCGTGGCCATCGACGGTGAACGTCACGATGGCTCCGCGCACCGTGCCGATGTCACGCACCGTCACACCGCCTTCAGCGGAGAGGGCCATCCGAAGCTTCTCTCCGAGCATCGAGACCCGCTCCCAGATCGCTTTGAGTCCGATGTCCATCGCGTAGGCTGCGGCCCTCCCCACACCGAGAACCAGGGCCGGTGAGCGCTCCCACAGTTCAAAGCGCCGGGCATCCGCTCTCATCTCGTAGCGGTCCCGTGCTTCCCATCTCGCTCCATGAAGGTCGAGCACGGCCGGATCGAGTTGATCCAGCATCGCCGGCGAAACATAGAGGAACCCGGCACCCCTGGGTCCTCGCAGGAACTTCCTCGACGTCGTGGAGAGGAGGTCGCATCCGATCTCACCGACGTCGATCGGCATCTGACCGACCGATTGGCACGCGTCGAGGAGGTAAGGGACGCCGTGGGCGTTCGAGACGCGACCCACTTCGGCGGCCGGATTCACGAGGCCACCGTTCGTCGGCACATGATTGATGGCGATCAAACGAACACGGTCGTCGATCATCGAGTCGAGTGCGTCTACGTCGATCTCCCCCGTCGGGCGATCCGGCACGACGTCGACGATGAGGCCGGTCCGCTCTGCGACCTGGAGGAATGCGATCACGTTCGAGGCGTATTCGCTCGTTGTCGTCAGGATGCGATCACCTTCAGCGAATCGCATCGCAGTGAAGGCGAGATCCCAGGCTCGCGTGGCGCTGTCGGCGAGAGCTATCTCCGAAGGGTCTGCACCGATCAGCCTTGCGAGCGTTCCGTACACGGCCTCGAGATCTGCGTCGAAGGCATCAGCCGTTTCGTATCCGCCGAACAGGGATTCTTCGTTCAGATATCCGGTGATCGTCTCGAGCACCGGTCGTGGCATCAAGGAGGCCCCGGCGTTGTTGAAGTGCGCAACGAAGGCGGTTCCTGGTGTGTCGGCCCTCACAGCTGCGATGTCGATCATATCTGCCCTCCCGGAAGCTCAGAGGCCGAGTTCGTCGATCAAGTCGACCATGGTCGGCGTGAGGTCCATCGCCCGGACCTCGTCCACGGGTACCCACCGCGCCTCGGCGGCGTCATCGCCTGCCGCGAGTTTCCCCCCGACTACCACTGCGAGAAAGTCGACGACCGTGTAGTGATACGCGGGGGGATCGGCTTCATCGAGGATGTCGCCCACCCACACCGGGTCGCCGACCTCGACGATCAGGCCGGTCTCTTCGAGAACCTCTCGCGCTGCCGCCTCGCGCATCGTTTCGCCACGCCGCTGTCTTCCCCCTGGTACGGCCCAATGGTCGACATAGGCACCACGACCCCGACGGATCAACAGCATCCGTCCGCTGTCGATGATCACGGCACCGGCGCCGGGGGTTGGGTGAGTCTCGGACATGACAAGAACCGTACATCGAACGGAGTTGCTCGGATACCTACGCGGCACTTCGGAAATGAGCGGGGTCGCGTCGAAGGGGGGAGACAACAGGCAGTAGTACGTCCCACGTATCACGTAGTACGACCCGATCATGCCAGAGACATCCGCTTCCCAAGGTTCGTGACGGTCAACCCCCGCCGCCATCGTCGCCTTGGTCTTCAACCCCGCACGCCGCCAGAGCCGCCAGCGATCCAACGAAGTCGTGCATCGGTACACAGAGACACCACACAATCAACCGAGACAAGACCTCCGAGTCGTACTGCGTCATTCGTACTACGTACTACGTTACGACGCACCGACCTCGACGTTCTTGTCGGCCCTCCGGTCGCGGAGACCGGCGGATGCGTTCTTCACCGTCAGAACGATGAAGAAGAGGGCGATCGGGATGACCGCCATCGTCGCCGAACCTGATGTGTTGGCGTGATAGGAGATGATCAGGCCGGCGACCACCGAGAAGACCCCGATCAGCGCTGCGACGGCCATCATGGCAGGCACCCGTCGCACAAGGAGGGCCGCCGTGGCCGGTGGCCCGACCAGCAGGCCGAAGACGAGCAGTGTTCCAACCGTCTGGAACGACCCCACGATCGCCAGAACGATGAGACCAAGAAGAAGCACGTGTGTGAATCGGGGGTGGAGACCGTAGAGCTGCGCCTTCTGCTCGTTGAACGACAGGACCAGGAAGTTCCGATAGAAGAGCACGGACGTTCCAATGGCGATCACCGTGATCACGGCCAGGACGATCAGATCGGTCTGTGTGACGCCAAGCACGTCGCCGAAGAGGATCCCCGTGAGGCTTCCACTGTACGAAACGGACTTCGAGATGAGGATCACACCGAGACCCAGCATGCCGACGAAGAGCAAGCCGATCCCCGTGTCTTCTGAGAAGGTCGTCTGGCGATGAACCAGGTTGATACCCCAGATCATGACAAGAGCGGCGATCGCCGCGCCGATGAGAGGGTTGAACCCGATGAGGATGGCGAGGGCGATCCCGGGGATCACGCCGTGGACGAGAGCGTCGCCGAGGAAGGTCATTCCCCTGATGACGATCCAGGTCCCAACGACCGAAGTGGTGAGCGCCGCGAGCGAGCCCGCCAGCAGCGCCCGCTGCTGGAACGCGAGTTCGAAGGGCGCGGTCAGCCAGTCCATGAGAGATCCACAGTAGGGCGGGAACGAGGAGCGGACAGC
>JAOZMA010000111.1 GCA_029934555.1 Acidimicrobiia bacterium
CAGAACCAGGATCAGAGAAATCCGAATACGACAAAGAACGATACGACTCCAACACGATGCCTCCTCATGGCGACGACAACGCGATGGTACGCCAAAGACGCCCCCGCACCAGAGTCGAGGGACCGTTCAAGAAGGCGGGAAATGTGCCGATGGATACCTGATGCAGCCATCCGTACTCGTCATCGAGGACTCGGCCAGCGTGCGCCGATTGATCGACGTATGCCTGCGTCCTTTGGGAGCAGAGATGCGATTCGCAGAGGACGGCCTGATCGGTCTTGCAGCCGCGCGGGCTTCCGTACCCGATGTCATCATTCTCGACATCGGACTCCCCGGTCTCGACGGATGGGAGGTGCTCGCACAACTCCGATCGGACTCAGACACCCTCGGCGTTCGCGTGCTCGTTCTCACCGCCCACGCTCAACCGGAGATGGCCGACCGTGCAGCTGCCGACGGAGCCGATGACTTCATGACGAAGCCGTTCCGCCCGAATGACTTGAGGATCTCGGTGGAGGCCCTCTTGGAGTCCACCGCGGAAGCATTGCCCGTGGAGCAGTAGCGCAGTAGATCAGAGCAGAAGCTGTGAACTGTGAACTGTGAACTGAGCCTTGTACGGACTACGGACTACGGACTACGGACTACGGACTACGGACTACGGACTCCACCTCTCGTTCAGGCAGCACGCGAAGTACGTTCACACCGCAGGGCCGTACGCTTCATGCCGATGCGTCGGCTGCTACTTCTCGCCAATCCCTCCGCCTCCGGCTTCACTGGTGCGCTCTATCGGGACGTGGTGTCCACCCTCTCTGCGACCTTCGATGTCGACCCTGAATGGCCGCAAGGCACGAACGCGACCAGGGAACACGCGGCACGAGCTGCCGACGAAGGCTATGACGTCGTGGTTGCGATGGGAGGAGACGGTGTCGTTCACCATGTCGCGAACGGCGTCGTGGGGACAACGGCCGCTCTCGGAATCATCCCCGCAGGCACAACGAACGTGACAGCGAGGATCTTCGGTCTCCCGAAGAAGCCCAAGCGCGCTGCGGCAGCGATCGCGGAGTTGCCTTCGGTCCCAACCCGACTCGCTCGAATCGAATCGTCAGATGGCCCGCGCACGATGATCGAGTATGCGACATTCGCTGTCGGCATCGGATTCGACGCCGACGTCGTTGAACGCGCGGAGCGCCGTCCCCACTCGAAGATCTGGTTCGGCGGCGCGCACTACGCGGAGTCTGCGATCTCCACACTCCTCGGCAAGTGGCGCGGTCGTCCGGCGAATCTCCGCGTCGATATCGACGGTGAGAGGATCGACGGTGTGGCCGCACTCACCCAGGTCCATCACCCCTATACGTACTTCGGGCCCGTCCCACTCCACATCACAAGAGAACCCGTCGATGGCCTCGCCGTTGTGGTTGCCGGTGACCTCGAGGTGCATCGATCCGCTGAGATCTTCATCAGAGCGATTCTGAAACGCCCGATGAGCGACCGTCTCGACGCCCGGGTGTACACCTGTTTCGAGAGGTTGACGATCGATGCCGATCCGATGACCCCGTTCCAGGCGGACGGGGAACACCTCGGCTTGACGTCGCACATCGAGATCACTCCGGCCGTCGATGCGATGCTCGCGGTTCGTGACCCCGATGCATGTTGTGCGTCGCAGGACGAATAGCGTCAGGTCTCGTCTGATCGGCGCGTGATCGTGACGTGCGGATACGGTATCTCGATACCTTCGTCGTCGAGGCGGTTCTTGATTCTCCGGAGGAACTCGCGCTTCACCGACCAGCGTTCGTCTGGATCCGTGGTCATCACGACCCGAATGATGACACCCGAGTCCGCAAGCTCGTCGACGCCGAGGACCGTTGGCTGATCGAGGAGGCGCGGACCCCAGTCGGGATCACCAGCGAGGAGGTCCGCTTCATCGGTGATCACGTCGATCGCTCTGTCAACGGACTCCTCATAGGCCACGGCAAGGTCGACGACGATGCTGCTGTACTCGTATGTGAGGTTCGTGGCGACGCGAACCGCCCCATTCGGTATGTGATAGACACTGCCATCGAGGCCCCGCAATACGGTGGTTCGCAGCCGGATCTCAACAACCGTCCCGGAGACCCCTGCAAGCTCCACGACGTCACCGATGGAGTACTGATCCTCGATGAGGACGAACAGGCCGGCTATCACGTCCTTGACGAAATCCTGAGCGCCGAACCCGATCGCGATACCGACTACCGAGAGAGAAGCGATGATGGGAGCGATCGGCACACCCCACACCGCCAGACCCATCACGATGGCGATGCCCACGATCGTGAGAGCTGCGACCGTTGAGAACGTGCGGGCGATCGTCTCGAGACGCTGTGATCTGGCTCGATCTCCGAGATCACCGGTCTCCCCGAGTTTGCGCTGGGTCCGCCCGCTCCACCGACGTATGACAATCCGTGTTACGAGCCACGCCGCGATCGCTGCGACGAGGATCGTTACGGTCTGCCAGATCTCGGTCCACGGCATTGCGTCAACGCTCACGTCGTTCCTTCGGCATTGTCGTTCGCTATCTCAGCGCACGTGACACCTAGCGCGGCGACGATTGCTGCGAGTTCGGCGCGCCGGCGCAGCCAGAGGTCGACCGGATCGGTCTCACCGCTCGATGACTCGATCTCTGCTCGGAGCGGACCCTCGATCTCGAACCGATCGAGAACCTCGGAGAGCTGTTCTGCATCGCCGGTGGCTGCACGAATCGCTTCGTAAGCGTCATCCGGTGTCCCCGTCCAGACGTTCGCGTCTGCGGAGAGGCGCCGACCGGCCCGACGAATGTCCGCGATGAGCTTCACCCGATCGGCACGTTTGGCCACGAGCCTGCGTTCGAGTGACGCCTCGAGCGCCGCGACACCGATCGGTTCACCGTCGGTCGGAGCAGCGGCAATCGCCAGCAGTTCGGGATCGCTGAAGCCATCCAATTTGAGGATGCCACCCAGATGGGCCTCGACCGCTTCCACTTCCGCCTCGTCGAGGCAGTCGATCTTGTTGAGTGCGAAGATGAAGACCGATTCGTACTCGGTCATCTCGGTCAAGAACTCACGGTGGATCGATGGATCGTGGTACTTCACCGGATCGAACACCCAGATCACCGCGTCCATCTGCGGGAGGGTCGCCTCTACGAGCGATCGGTGATCGTGGCTGACGCTGTCCAGATCTGGAAGATCGACGACGGCAAGGCTGGAGGCCTCGTCATGTTCGACCACGTTGTCGATGTCGAGGGCCTCCACCATCGCGGAGATGGCGTCATCGCCGGTCGGGATCCAGGCAAGGGGCTTGTCGGTATGCGGCCGGAGGGCGCTCGTCGAAGCGATCTCCCGGCCGGCGAGGGCATTGAGGAGGCTCGATTTCCCCGAGCCGGTGCCTCCGGCGATGGCCACCACGATCACTCCGCTGAGATACTCCCGACGGCGGCGGGCCGCATGGGCGAGGGACGCCGCCGCATCTCGATCGGCATCCGAGGCCAGTCCTTCGGAGGCGACGATGGCGAGGTCGAGTAGATCGAGTGCCGGTGTGAGATCACGCAGCATCGTCGGCCGCCTCCCCGGGTGTCGACCCACTCGAGTCAAGAGCGTCTGCCGCCGTTCTCAGGTCCTCAGGTGAGACCCGGTTGGATGGGTCAAGATCAGCCTTGAATGCGTCGATCCTGGCCGAGCCTGCGTCGCGCAGGGAGGCGGTGAATGCTGCGCCACCGTCGAGCCTCAGATCGGGTAGACGATCACGCAACGCTTTGCGGACTCGGGTCGAGGGGCGACGACCGAAGTCGATCGAGAGTCTCCACATCTCGTCACGTACCGCTCTCGTGCGCAACGGGTGCAGTCGTCGTCGTTTCATCGACGCGAGAGCCGAGTTCGTCGTTGTCCGGTGCCAGTCGTCGATCGGTCCCTGATCGATAGACGGAAGAGACGAAGCCGCGTCGGCGACGGATCGAGAGAAGATATCGTCTGCAGCGACCTCCGTAGCGAGTTCGCTGATCGCCCGATCGGTCGCATCAGCTGTCATGGACGCGATCTGCGGGGCAGCGACCTCCCACTCTTCGTCCGCCACGACCGCCAGCTGCCCACGATCGACCCGCGCTCGAGCGAAGGCGTCGTTCGCTTCCTCCACAAGCACCCGGGACGCTACGGCCTGCTCCTCGAGCACGTCTGCCACGGCACGGGTCCGTGTCGCGCAGAACGCGGCGGCCGCTCGATCACGTTGATCGCGAAGAGCGCCACGATCGTCGACCATCCGGTCGAGCAGAGCCCTCAGAGAGCCAACGTCCTCACCCACGACGACATCGATAGGCGATCCGAGCTTCGAACTCGCGTCGTCGGCGACCCCTCCGAACTCCGCAGGGTCCCGGGAGCCGATCGAGAGGACGACGAGCATCGGAATCCCCCGTTCCCGGATAGCCGTCAGCAGCGTGGCGGTGATCTCATCGGCGTAACGCTCGATGGATGTCACGAACACGACGGTGTCCACGCGATCGAGCACTGCCGCAACCGTGTCCGGGTAGTGCTCGGCGGCCGGCGTGTCGACAAGCGCCAATCCGTCGAGAGGGTCCGGATCGGAGATCTCGGTGCCGGCGAGATATCCCGGATCGACGTGCCCCCAGATGGCGATGTCGGTGGTTGTCGGGCGCAACGGTCCAACTGTGACCACCCTGGCGTCGGCGAGAGCGTTCACGAGCGCTGACTTCCCGACACCGGATGCTCCGACGATCGCGGTGATCAGTACATCACCGGATCCGGGCCGGTCAACGAGACGCTCAAGAGGCTGAATCGCAGGCTCCGCCACGCTCGGGTCGAGCGCAACAAGCAGGGCGTGGAGGTGGAGAGCGGGCTGACGATCCATAGGTGGCCTATTGAAACACACTGCGGCCCCTGAGCCGCGAACTGTGGGCGGAGTCCGTTGCCAAGTGCCAAGTCATCAGTACTCGCCGGGGAGCCGACCGAGGGCCTGTTCGGACAGGAATGGAACGTCGCGGAGGGCGTTGCCGACACCGAACGGCGGTCACCGGACGCGATATCGGGTGGCTACCCATCGGCGATGCTCAGTCGCTAGAAACGCTTACAGGACAAGGGTTACAGGCTGCTCGAGATGACACTGGTTATCGGGATGTGCGCCTATAATCGCTGCCGATCCTCCCCCGCTAGGACTGTATGAACGCCCGCCGCATCCGCATCATCGTCTCGATCGCCGTACCGGCGCTGCTCCTGCTCCTCCCCTTCGTGGTCTACTTCGTCGATCAGGCGGCGAACCGTGGCGAAGTGCCCCGGAACGTCAGCGTCGCGGGGCTCGATGTTGGCGGTCTCTCTCAGGACGATGCGACCGTCGTCGTTCGAGCCTACGAGTCGGATCTCCAGGGTGAGCAGGTAACGTTCGTCGTGAGCGGCTCCGCTTATGAGCTCGATCCGACCGCCGTTGGCCTCACGGCAGACGTGAACGGTGCTGTCGCCGAGGCGATGGATCAGCGCAGCGGTGGGATGATCAGTGGTTTCGTTCCGTGGCTGAACGGCTTCACCGATCATGTCGATGTCAACCTGGTGGTCTCCGTCGACGACGACGCCATCAACGCCCATCTGGATGATTGGGAACAGGACGCTATCGAGAACCCGGCGTATGAAGGTGCAATTCAGGTCGTCGACGGCGATATCGAGTTCGACTACCCGCGGATCGGAGAGAAGCTCGACAAGCCGGCCGCTCACACCATAGTGAGCTCGGTGCTGACGCAGCCGGATCGCGACATAACTGAACTCCCCCTGATCGATTCCGTCCCCGTGATGACCCGAGCCGATGTTGATGATGCCGTAACGACCCTCGAGAAGATGGTGTCGAGACCGGTCCTGCTCTATGACGAGGATCAGAATCTCGTCCTCACCGTGAAGCCTTCGGAGATCTCGGATGCAACGATCGTCGAGATCGTCCATAGCTCGCCGCCGCAGGTCGACATCTCTCTGAGCGTGGATCGGGTCGCCGAGATTCTCGAACCACACCGTGGGAGGTTCGAGGTACCTGCGGTCGACGCCGATTTCGAGGTCGACATCGAGACCGACACGGTCACGATCATCCCTTCCAAGAGCGCCGCAATTCTCGATCCGGTCGCTGTGTCCGTGGAGCTCCTCAAGGCCGCGACGTCCGACACCGGCGGGGGTCTGCTCGTCTACAAGGATGGTGACGAACCTGAGTTCACGACGGCAGATGCTGAGGGCTTCGGTCCGATCGGCCTCGTCTCTGAGTTCACGACGAAGACGCCGGGCGTCAACCGGGTACACAACATCCACCTGATGGCCGACACCATCGACGGCTCCGTCGTGTGGCCCGGCGAGGAGTTCTCAGTCAACGAGGTCGTGGGCCCTCGCACAGAGGCGAAGGGATACAAGCGTGACGGGGCGATCATCGGCGGTGAGGTCACGTGCTGTGATGATCCGGCGAACGTTGGCGGCGGCGTGAGCCAGTACGCCACGACGATCTACAACGCTGTCTTCTTCGGCTGCTACGAAGACATCGATCACACGCCACACAGCATCTACATCTCTCGCTACCCGGAAGGACGCGAAGCAACGATGGGCTATCCGGGTCCGGACGTCGTGTTCCGCAATGACTCGGACGTGCCGGTCATCATTCGCAACTCCTACGACGGCGATTCGACGATCACCGTTCAGTTCTACGGGAACAACGGTGGCCGCACGTGCGAATCGGAGCGTTCCGAACGATTCAACTACACACAGCCCCGCCTGATCTACAAAGCGAACCGAGCGGTGCGGCCGGGCAGCCAGCATGTCGCCAACAAGGGCTCGCAGGGGTGGAGCGTCACCGTGACCCGCATCATGACCATGCCGGACGGCACCGTCATCCGCCAGCCGGACACCCACCACTACCGCGGAGTATCCCGCGTCATCGAAAAGCACCCGTGCAGTCTTGGCATGGAAGCGTGTCCGGCACCTCCAACGACCACAACCGTTCCGCCGGCCAGTACGACGACAACGACGGTCGCCGAGGGTTGAGGTTTCCAAGGCGCGCGTTATCGGACCGCCCCTGTACCCTCAACTGATGCCCACGAATTCGGACCGAAACGCATCGTGAAGCCACGCTTCGCCCTCTTCGCTCTCCTCCCGATA
>JAOZMA010000112.1 GCA_029934555.1 Acidimicrobiia bacterium
TCGCCGCGTGTGGCGGCTCTTCGTCCGACACGACGGTTGCACCATCGGATGCAGCGGGTTGTGAGGAAGCACCGCAACAGGTTCTCGACTACCTCGCAACCGGCTTCGTGAACGATGCGCTGGCGCTCGAATCGGGCCAGACCGTCAAGAGTGGCGATTATCCCGACGTTTGGATCGTCGCCGGTGTGCTCGGCGGAGCTGAAGACCTGATCGGGGACACGGCTGCGATCGGCATCTGGGCGATCCGTGCGGGCACTTGGCCGACGGACTACGTAGGCGCTGTGGCCGTTGATAGCGTGGCTCAGGTGACGACGACGTGGGGCGACGATGTCGACCTCATCGTCACGGCGGCAACCGACGGTGTGAGAGCCGCTGAAGCCTGCGCTCTCGAAACCCTCATCGGCTGAGAGCACCCAACATCCGCGAGCGATGGCGGGGTGCCTGAAAGATGGATAGAACATCGGTCGACACGGAACCGGGAGCTACCTGTGATCTGCGTCCAGAGCAGGCAGACGTCCAGCCCCGCGTGCGGGCGCAGTGCCCTCATCTCAAGAACACACGGAAACCAAGAGCGCTAAGATTTTCGCCGTGACCGAAGGATCCAAGAGCGAGGAATCGACGGCCCGCAAGGCCGGATGGTGGGAACGCCACACGTCCGTCGCCACGCGTCTGGCGATCGCAATCCTCCTTGTGAGCATCGTGTCCCTGGTCGGCTTCCTCGTCGTGGCCGTGGTCGGTTCCGGGAGCGATGGAGAGGATCTCCTGCATGAACGTCTGACCACGATCGCGGGTGACCGGTCGGCGGAGTTGTCCTCCTACGTCAACCGTGTCGAAGCACAGCTCCAGGCGTTGGGCGTCAGCCGGATGATCATCGATGGTGTACAGGAGTTCAGCGCTGCCTACGACGAATTGGCTGAACTGGACCTGGATGATCTCGTGGAAGAACGGGCCGATCTGAGTGCCTACTACCTGGACGAATTCGTGCCGACGCTCCAGGAGATCCGCGGCGGCCCGGTGGATCTAGCGGAGGTCTCGGACGGCCTCAAGAGCGCTGCTGTCTACCTTCAGGCCACGTACATCGCTCGCAACCCCCTGGAGACGGGGGAGAAGCGGATGCTGGGCGACGGAATGGACGGGAGCGCCTGGACCGAGATCCACAAGCAGCTCCATCCGATCCTTCGTGCGGACGCCGACCGGCTCGGATTCTCCAACCTCTATCTCATCGAGCCGGAGACGCGTTCCATCGTCTATTCGAGCAACAAGGAGATCGACTTCGGGACCAGCCTCGACAGCGGACCGCACAGCGGGACGGTGCTCGCCGGGCTTGTCGTGAACACGATCGCGTCGGGTGAACCCGGGACGGTGATCGGCGCCGATTTCACCTCCTACGATCCGGCATTCGACGAACCGACGGCCTTCGCAGCCACACCCCTGTTCGATGGTGATCGCCTGGTCGGTGTGCTCGCTGTGAGTCTGTCGAACGAGATCATCGACGAGATCATGACGAGGGATTGGAGGAGCGGACAGCTCGGAGATACCGGTGAGGTATATCTGGCTGGAGATGATGCCCGAATGCGGTCGAACGCCAGGGCATTCATCGAAGAACCGGCGCTCTATCTCGAGCGCGTCGATGAGCTCGGGGCCGCCACATCGCAAGAACAGCACCAGATGGAGGCACTGGGAACGACGGTCCTCTTCCAAGATGTCGACGGCACGGCCGTCCGCTCGGCGTTGCAGGGCAAGAAGGGACTGATCTCAGGCACCAGCTATCTGGGAGAAGAGGTCTACACGGCGTATCAGCCACTGGACGGTACAGCGTTCTCATGGGTCATCCTCGCCGAACAGCAGCGAGCCGAAGTCGACCTCGCGGTCAACACATATGTTGGAGACAACCTTGCGCTGATAACGGTGCTCATCGTTGTTCTGACGTTCTTCGCTGTCGCATGGGCGTCGTCGTTCGTGCGACCGCTCCGGGCGATAAGCGCCGCGCTGCAGGAGATCAGTGAAGGCAGCGACGACACCATGGTTCCATCCAGAGGAGCACAGGAGTTCAGGGTGTTGTCCGGTCATCTCAACACCATGGTCGGAAACCTCTCCGGCCGGAAACACGACGTGCTCGAGGCATTGGAAAAGAAGGTCGGAATTCTCCGAACGCTGCTCCCGGGCACGATCGCAGATGCCATCGTCGATGGAGATCGCCGGCTGGTGGAGACCATCCCTCAATCCAGCGTTGTAGTCGTTGTCGTGGATGGACTCGCTGAGCTGTTCCGAACCAGCGATGCAGAAGCGAACCGGACCCTGATGAACGCCATTGTCGACGATGCCGACCGGGTTGCCGAGACCAACGGTCTCGAGCGGATCAAGGTGATGGGCGACACCTACTACGCGGTCTGTGGAACCGGGACACCGTATCTCGACCATGCTCCTCGAGCGGCGCGATTCGCGCAGCAGGTCCGAGACTCAGTCCGTCGGATCGCCGACGATGATTCTCTTGATCTCGACGTGACCGCCGGGATCCAAAGCGGACCGATCACGGTCGGGCTGATCGGCGATTCTCATCTCATCTACGACCTGTGGGGAGACACGGTTGACCAGGCCTACGCTCTCGCTCGAGCGGGTCGTGGGGGCGAGATACTGGTCACCGACACCGTTCGGGACCGGCTCCCGGACGGAGAAGACCTCGTACCGTTCAATTCGGGCGAGACGTCCGCCTGGGCGCTCAACTCCTCCGAGGAGACTGACGAGGTCGGATTATGAACGATCTCCTGGACTTCGGCCTCGCTGAGTGGATCGCTGTAATCGGCCTTGTCCTCGTCCTACCGACGTTGATCCTCATTGCTGGAGAGGTTCAGGAGCGGCTCCGTCTCCGCGGATCGCTGTTGGAGAAGCCGGTGGCGATGGTGCGAAACTGGCTGCTCCCGATTGTGGCGGCTTGGGGGTTGGTCGTTGTCGTGATCGGCATGTCCCCGGACAGCCTTCTCGCTCGCGTTCTCGCGACCGCAGGCCTTGTTGTCCTCACGATCACGGCTCTCCAACTCCTTCGGTTCTTTGTTGACGGCAGACGCGGGGAATCGAAGATCCCCGGTACCGGGAACGTTCCCCAGCTCCTCATGATGGTGCCGCGCCTGCTGATCACACTGTTCGCTCTGTGGTTCCTCTTCACCGTTGTGTGGAATGTCGATCTCTCCGGTCTCTTCGCTGCGCTCGGGGTCACCTCCCTGGTGGTCTCACTGGCGCTGCAAGACACGCTGAGTGGCCTCGCCTCGGGGTTCCTGATTCTCGGGGATCGTCCCTTCAACCCGGGGGACTGGATCAAGTTCGGGGACCTCGAAGGTCGCGTCGTGGACACCAACTGGCGGTCGTCGCGAATTCGAGATCGAAATGGAGACCTGGTCATCGTTCCGAATAGCACGCTGTCCGCTGCCACGATCGTGAACTACGACGAACCCGAACACCTCCATCGGGTTGTTGTGTCGCTACAAGTCGCCTACTCGAATCCTCCGTCGAACGCCATAGCGATGCTCCTGGCTGCGGCGCGAGCCACGGAAGGGGTTCTCGAGGACCCGGCGCCCAAGGTTCGTGTGGTTCAGATCGACGATCCGCTCATGGGCTACGACGTGCAGATGTGGATCCGCGACTACACGATCGCGCCACGCGTGAAGAGCGATTTCGGTGCTCTTGTCTGGTACCAGTCACACCGTATGGACGTGCCGCTGCCGAGTCCGGCGTACGACCTGTACCACCACGATCCTATCCAGGAGGCGATCGACGATGCTCCGACCGTCGACGAACTCATGGATCGCATCCGGCGCAGCCCGATGCTGTCGGAGTTGGACGACGACGACCTCCGGCAACTGGCCGAGGCGGCCCGTCCTGATCGGTTCCAGCGCGGCGAGATCATGCTTGAGCCCGGCGTCGTGAACCGTGACATCTTCCTTCTGTGGCAGGGGCAGGCACAGATCTTCTCAGTCGACCGACCAGATCTGTTCATCACCCTCTCGGATGGGGATCTCTTCGGTGTGGTAGGCCGTTCCAGCCGGAAGCAGGCACCCCCGGTGGTCCTTGCTCTGACCGATTGCGAGATAGTCCGGATCGACGCCGAGGCGGCGAGCGCAGTGGCGAGCCGCAACACCGTGTTGACCGACCAGCTCGATCAGTTGATGGTTTCCCGTGCCCGTCGACTCAGCCCGCTCTCTGATGATGCCCATATCGTGGCGCCGGAATCACTGGGGTTCCTTGGTGCCACGGCCCTCGCATCTGGTGATGGAGAAGCGGACTCCGACAACGGCGAACGTGAAGCAGGAGCGCCGACATGACGTCACCCGCACCGAACGCCCAGAAGAGCCAGTCGACGAAGACGCCCAAGCAAGGCCGCAAGGCCCGCACCGAGGTCGCCGTCGTGATGACGCTCGTCGTCCTCGTTTCGGTGTTGGTCGTCAGTGTTTACAACTTCTGGACGGCAGGCGATCTTCTGAAGACCAGCGTGGAGTCTCAGCTCCTCGGAATCGGCGAATCGCGGGCAGCCCGTATCGAAAGCGGCATGGAATCTCTTGAGGCAACCGCCGCCTCACTCGCATCCGGTACCGGAATGGCCGTCGCACTCAACGATCTCAGCAACGGCTACCGGGCACTCGATGAGTCTCCATCGGCCGCCCAGGTTGAGGAACTGAGAGCGGAGTATGAGGCCGGCGTCGCGAGCGTCGTGCCTCCGGGATATGAGGTTCCACCGATCGACACGATCTTTCCGGCATCCGATCGGGCGCGATATCTCCAGTACTACTACATCGCTGCGAATCCGTTCGAGGACCGATCCAACCTCGACAACCCCGGCGACGGTTCGGAGTACAGCATTGCCCATGCAACTTATCATCCGGGACTTCGATCGGTGGCGGATGCGCTTGACATCGGTGATCTGCTGCTCATCGACGCGGCGACGTCGAGTGTTGTGTACTCAGTCGACAAGAACACCGATTTTGGCACCAACCTCGCGGCTGGTCCCTACAGCGACAGTGCTTTGGCAGACGCGGTGCTGGACCAGCTTCGGTTCGCTGCCGCCGGTGACGCGGTTGTCGTGGATTTCGAGCCGTACATTCCCGCCGGCCTGAAGCCGACCGCGTTCATGGCGGCTGCGATCCGTGATCAAGGGCGTGTGATCGGCGCGGTCGCATTCGAGATTCCCAATGACGCTCTCGCTGCGATGACGACCGCGGATCTGGACTGGAAGGGGACCGGTCTCGGCGAGACGGGTGAGGTCTACATCGTCGGCGAGGATCTGCTCATGCGGTCGGACTCTCGGCTCTGGCTCGAAGACCCCGATCAGTACGTCGAGGACGCGACCAACGCAGGGTATGCGACAGAGATGGTCGCGGCGATCGAAGGGTTCGATACGACGGTGCTCATCCAACCCGTTGACACTGAAGCGGTCGCCGCGGCATTGGCAGGAACCGACTTCGTCGACGTCACGACGAACTACCTCGGACAGGACACGCTCACGGTCGCTGGGCCTCTCGAGGTCAAAGGCCTGCAGTGGGTCGCTGTGAGCGAGATCACCCGAGCCGAGGCGTTCGGAGCGATGCGGTCGCACAGCATCGCCCTCCTGATCTTCATTGCGGTACTGACCCCGCTCGTGATCGGTTTCGCGTTCTTGATCTCCAAGCGGATGCTCCGCCCGATCGGTCCGATCGTCGATGCAGCGGGTCGGATCGGCCAGGGCGATCTCGATACGCAACTCTCGGTCTCGTCCAAAGACGAGTTCGGCGATCTCGCATCGAAGCTCAACGGCGTCGTGGCGGCCCTCCAGGATCAGGCTGCCGAGCTCATGCAGGCAGAGAAAGATACCACCGAGATGCTGCTTGCTGTGATGCCGGAACGCATGGTTGAGCAGTTCCGTAGCGGCGACCGCGACATCGCTGAAGCGGTGCGCAATGCCACCATGATCGCGATCTCCGTTGACGAACCCGGCGTCGTCCAGATGAGCGAACAAGAGGCGATCGCCGACCACACCGTTGCGGTCTCATCGGGAATCGCCAACATCGCGAAACGGTACGGCGTCGAGCCGGTGGCGTCGACGGCAACGCAGTACCTGGCGGTAGCTGGTTTGGCCGTGGACGACGATGCGGCCGGACAAGCCGTTCAATACGCCACGGCTGTGAGGGATTGGTTGGCAAAGGCCAGCGATGGTGCGGGCGTGTCGATCACCACCCATATCGGCCTGTCCGCCGGTGACGTGGTTGCAGGGGTGCTTGGTACCGACCGCGTTGTGTACAACGTCTGGGGTGATCCCACTCGCAACGCCGCTTCACTGGCTGCAGTGGCTCAGAGCGGGCAGATCCTTGTCGATCCGGTCGTCGCTTCCCACGTTGGAGACGAGTGGGCGGTCGAACCGGTCCTCGGGTTAGTGAACCTGGACGGCAGCGAGATACAAGGGTGGCGCGTCGTGGGCCTGAAGGCTGACCTGGACCCGACCACCGGTTTGATGGACGTAACCTGATCCCGGAGTGTGACTCTGCGGGTAGCAGAGCTACGGCGATGCCGTGTGGTTTCCGCCCTCTTCGATCATCTCGATCGCCTCGCTGAGATACAATTGCGCTTCGGCGATCTGCCGTCTGGCGTAGCGCATCTTGCTGCGGCATCTGATGGCATAGACAACGGCGACGATGGCGACGAGAAGAAAGACAGCGCTCATGGAGCGGAGTCTACGTCCGCGTCACTGTGTCCGGCCTTGCAGCGGATGGTCGGCTTCGAACCCGGTGGCGCGAAGCGCGGCACAGATGAATCGAATGCCACCACTCGCCACGGCGAATCGGGTAGAAGAGCCCAGAGAGTCGAAACCCTTGTGGCGCTTGCTTGTGCGGGCGAGAGGACTCGAACCTCCACGGGTCTCCCCACCAGGTCCTAAACCTGGCGCGTCTGCCAATTCCGCCACGCCCGCATATTCAGTTGT
>JAOZMA010000113.1 GCA_029934555.1 Acidimicrobiia bacterium
TCTACAGCGAAACAGACGCCGCTGAACGGCTTGAGGCCTTGCTGAGTGGAGAGGAACCCACCTGATGGAGATTCGAAGCGCTCTTGAAGCGATTCTGTTCGTGGCTGAGACGCCGATCACCGCGAGAGAGCTCGCCGAAGTGGTCGAGGCTCCGCTGGCCGAGGTGGAATCGACGCTCGAAGATATAGAACGGGAGCTGAGCGATCGACAGGGTGGCTTCGTACTGCGCCCGGTCGGTGGGGGATGGCGCATGTATACAGCTCCCGAGATGCTCCCGTATGTTGAGCGTTTCGCAGCATCGGAGCGTGCAACGAGACTCTCGAACGCTGCGCTCGAGACGCTCGCGGTCGTTGCATACAAACAGCCCGTGTCACGCGGACAGATCGCCGAGGTGCGGGGTGTCGACTCGGAGCGCGCGCTGCACACGCTCGAACGAAGGGGCCTCGTTCGAGAGATCGGCACGGCCCCCGGACCGGGCCAGGCGCTTCTCTACGGCACAACCGAACTGTTCCTCGAGAAGCTCGGGGTGAACAGCCCCCAGGATCTGCCGCCGCTCGCCGACCATGTGCCACCGGCAGAGATCGTCGAGACGCTCGAGCGGCCCTTCCGACCGGAGGGATCATCGAACGACTCCAGAAGCTGATCGGCCGGTCCGGGTACGTCTCGCGCCGCCACGCCGAAGTTCTCGTGGCAAACGGTCGGGTCACGGTAGATGGTGAACCCGCCCACCTCGGTCAGAAGGTCGATCCTGCAACCGCTCGTGTCGAGATCGATGGCGTGCCGCTGCCGATCGCTCCGGATCTGGCCTACTACGCCGTCTACAAGCCGGTCGGGACGGTGAGCACCGCGGATGATCCGCAGGGAAGGCCGACGGTCGTTGACCTGGTTCCGGATGGTCCACGGGTATATCCGGCAGGGCGTCTCGACGCAGACTCCGAAGGCCTGATGGTGCTCACCAATGACGGCGACCTCACCCTTCGCATCACCCACCCACGTTTCGGTGTGCACAAGACCTATGTCGTTCTCGTCACGGGTGTCGTGGAAGCCGCCACGATCCGACGGCTGACAAACGGCGTCGAGCTCGACGACGGTCCTGCGGCCGCCGTGTCCGCACGCATCGTTGACCGGTCGAACGACACGTCGCTGGTCGAGATCACCATGGGGGAGGGTCGGAAGCGGATCGTTCGTCGCATGTTCGACGCGGTCGATCACCCGGTCCGGCGACTGGTCCGGACGTCGATCGGCCCGCTGCGGGACACGTCGCTCTCACCGGGCCAGTGCCGCCCACTGTCGATCGACGAGGTCCGTGCGTTGTACCAAGCAGGGGAGGAGGTGCCGAATGGAGGACGCCAGGAGGATTGAACCGGCCGGGGGAGTGTTCCGTACCGGTGTGAGGATCCCGGGAGACAAATCGATGTCGCACCGCGCGTTGGTGTTCGCTTCCCTTGCTGAGGGGGACAGCGAGATCACGGGTCTTGCTCCGGGACAGGATGTCGCTTCGACGGCACTCGCGCTGCAGAACCTCGGTATGAAGAGAACAGGTAACCGGTTTTCGCCACCACACATCATGACAGAGCCCGAGGGTCCGATCGACTGTGGGAATTCCGGGACGACGATGCGTCTGCTTGCCGGAAGCCTCGCCGGAACCCCGTTCCGAGTCTCGCTAACGGGGGATGCGTCGTTGGTCTCGCGTCCGATGGGAAGGCTCATTGCACCGCTCGGTGCACTCGGGGTCGAGGTCGAAACGCAGCCTGACGGCACCGGACCCATAACGACCGGTGGTGCGCAGATCCATGGCGCCGACGTCAGCATCGGTGTCGCATCCGCACAGGTTCGTACCGCATTCGAGCTTGCTGCGATCCAGGCAGACGGCCCGTCATCGATCGACAGTCCCGCCGGATACAGGGATCACACGGAACGCTGGCTCGAGAGCTTCGGGCTTGGCGAGGCTGACGATGGAACGAAGATGGAGATCTTCCCCGGCCGGATCCCGGGTGCTCGCTACGACATCCCGGGAGATCCGTCGAGCGCCGCGTACCTCTGGGCGAGCGCAGCTCTGGTCGAAGGTGCACACATCGTCACGCCGGGGATCTCACTCAATCCCGGGCGCCTCGGCTTCCTGACCATCCTCGAGCGCATGGGGGCAACGGTGCAAGGTGAAGTGACGGGGTCGATACACGGTGACGCGGTCGGGACCGTTGAGATCACCGGTGGCTCTCTTCAAGCCGTTGAAGTGTTCGGAGACACTGTGGCCGCCGCCATCGATGAGCTTCCGCTGGTTGCTGTTCTCGCTGCGTATGCCGAAGGAGTCACGATCGTTCGTGAGGCTTCCGAGCTGCGAGCGAAAGAGAGCGACCGCATTGCAAGCACGACGGCGATGATCCGCGCTCTCGGCGGGGGAGCCGAAGCGACAGAGGACGGGTTCGCAGTCATCGGCACCGGCTTCCTGGATGGGGGCACAGTCGATGCGGTGGGCGACCATCGCATCGCGATGGCCGCTGCCATCGCCGCCACTGCTGCGGATTCCCAGGTAACGATCCTCGGGGCATCCGCAGCGAACGTATCCTGGCCGTCGTTCTACAAGACTCTGGAGGCAGTGTGGTCATCGCAGTAGACGGACCGGGAGGCGTCGGAAAGTCGACGGTTGCGAACCGGGTCGCAGAGGCCGTTGGACTTCCTCATCTCGACACAGGATCAACCTATCGGGCCGCCGGCCTGGTGGCGCTTCGAAGCGGAACTCCCCTCGACGACGGCACGGCGGTGCTAGCGGCCATCGAATCCGTGGACATCCAGATCGTCGAAGGAACCGTGACCATCGATGGCGTCGACGTCACACAGGCCCTTCGCACCGACGAGGTGACCAAGGCTTCGAGCGCCGTGGCAATCCATCCCGATGTCCGCTCCCGCATCGTTGCCCTGCAGCGATCGTGGGTCGAGGATCACGGTGGATCGGCGGTAGTCGAAGGCAGAGATATCGGGACGGTCGTCTTCCCGGATGCGCCGGTGAAGATCTACCTGACAGCCAGGCCGGAGGTTCGCGCCGCACGACGTTCCGGTGACGCCGAGGCCGGTAACAAGTCCACGGAGCAGATCGCCGCCGAGTTGGCAGCCAGAGACCACACAGACTCCAGCCGCAAAGCCTCCCCGCTCCGTCCAGCGGACGACGCCGATATCATCGATACGAGTGATCTGAGTATCGACGAGGTGGTGAGAGTCGTGCTGGAACTGGTAGAGGTGACAGGGGACAGGCGACAGGCGACAGGCAGCAGCTGATCTACTGCTCTACTGCTCTACTGGTCACTTCACACCCCGAGCAACGCGAGCGCCTCACTTGCATCCCAGCCGCGGTCGTCTTCGATCGGGCCGTGGGCACCGGGGTTCGGGGCGGCGAACGCTCCTTCCACGAGCGCTTGCACCGTCTTGACAAAGGTTCGGAGGCGCGGAGGGAGAGGGAAGTACTCGTCTTCGTCGGTAACGCGAACGATCTGAACATCGCCTCCGGGTGCCACGGCTTCGATGACCGCACGGACGCGCTGGTCCGGCGCCGATGCGCCGGCCGTGACCCCCACCAGGTCGTCATCTTCGAACCACGAAGGATCGACGTCATCTGGTCCGTCAACCCGATAGGCACGAACCCCGGCCATCCGTGCGACCCGGACGAGCGCCTGGGTATTGGACGAATTCTCGGAGCCAACAACGAGGATGACCGAGGCCAGTTCAGCGAGGCGCAGGATCGCGGTCTGCCGGTTGGTGGTGGCGTAGCAGAGATCGCTCTTCCTCGCCGTTTCCAGCCCTGGGAACCGTTCGTCGGCATCGGCAAGAACGCCCTCCCACTCGTATAGACCCAGCGTGGTCTGAGCGAGGAGGGCGACCTTTTTGGGGTCGCCCGGGTCGAAGGAGCCGAGCCCGTCGACGGGATCGATCAGTGTGGCTGCTCCTGGAGCTTCGGCGATCGCGCCGATCGCCTCGTCGTGTCCCTCATGACCCACGTAGATGATGTCGTAGCCGCGATCGGACATGCGGCGCATCTCGTGATGAACCTTTGTCACCAGCGGGCATACGGCGTCGATCATGACGGCTGCACGGTCCTCCGCCGCTGCGACGACGTCTGGTGCCGAGCCGTGGGCAGACAGCATGACCGGCCGGCCGACGGGAACGTCGGCAACATCGTTCACGAATATCACGCCCGCGCGCTCGAATGCGTCAACGACGGCGGCGTTGTGAACGATCTCGTGGTAGCAGTAGACCGGTGGCTCGAACGTCTGGACCATCCACGTCAGCGCTTTGATCGCCATCTCAACGCCGGCGCAGAAGCCGCGGGGCTCGGCAAGCAGTACCTGTGGGCTCATCGGATCGAGCATAGAGGGCGTCGGGTCTGGAGATCGGACGGGTACCATCGGCGGCGATGTCCAATCCCACTGTTATCGAGATCGTCGGCGACAGCCCGGCCGCTGAGGCGGGGTTGTCGATCGGTGATGAACTCATCGCCATCAATGGGGTCGTCCCTTCCGATGTCATCGAGTATCAGCAACTCGTGGATGACGCGGATCCGGAGATCACGATCCGGGATGAGGGCGGAGATCGGATCGTTTCTCTCGACAAGATCGCCGGTGAACCCCTCGGAATCAGGCTCTCGTCATCGATCTTCGATCGCGTTCAGACGTGTGACAACCACTGCGAGTTCTGCTTCATCTACCAACTGCCTCCTGGGATGCGTGAATCGCTCTACCTCAAGGACGACGACTATCGACTGTCGTTCCTGTACGGGAACTTCACGACGTTGACACGTTTCACAGAACTCGATCTCGCTCGTGTGGTGGAAGAGCGCCTCGGACCGCTCTACGTCTCGATTCACGCCACCGACCCGGAAGTTCGGACGCGGATGCTTCGCAATCCCCGCGGGGCGACGTCCCTGCGGTGGCTCAGGGCTCTCCTGGACCACGACGTCACCGTGCATGGACAGATCGTTCTCTGCCCAGGGATCAACGATGGTGATGCCCTCGACAGGACGGCGGCAGAGATCTTGGCGAGATACTCCGGACTGGCGTCCGTGGGGATCGTGCCACTTGGCCTCTCCCGCTACAACACGGAGGAGAATCTCCGTGTCCACACCCGCGATGAGGCCGCTGCCGATCTGGACACCATCCACTTCTGGCAGGATGAGGCGATGCGTCGGATCGGGAGACGGATGTTCTTCGCGTCAGATGAGCTGTACATGGTTGCGGGCCGTGAGGTCCCACCGCGCGACGCTTACGAAGACTTCCCGCAGCACGAGAATGGCATCGGCATGGTTCGAACGTTCGCCGATGAGGTCACAGACCTGATGGATGGGGGAGAGGCCCCCTCTCCTCTGGTCACCGGCGAGTGGCGGGCCATTCCCTCAGCACCGAGCGAGGGCTATCGCGCAGCACGCCACACAGGGTCCGATCCCGAAGCGCTTGACGGCCCCGTCGGGATTCTCACCGGACCGTACGGCGTGACAGCCCTTCAACCGCTCCTGCCACAGCTCGAACGGCTCAGCGGCCGATCGCTGAGGCTCATCGAGGTGGAGAACCGCTTCTTCGGCGGCAACACAGCGGTCGCCGGCCTCATGGTCGGATCCGATCTGCGGCACACCATCGAACGAGACACCGAGCCCGTTGCACGCTATCTCCTCCCAGACGTCGCACTCTCAGGAGATGTCTTCCTCGACGACACGTCGCTCGAAGACCTTCGGGATGCAACCCCGATACCAATCATCGTCACCCCGGCAACCGGCTGGGGCCTCATCGAAGGAGCAGCGGCATGAGTCGACTCCCCGTCGTCGTCATCCTTGGTCGCCCGAACGTCGGAAAGTCGACGCTCGTGAACCGTATCGTGAGGCGCAAAGCCGCCGTCGTCGACGAACAGGCAGGCGTAACCCGCGACCGCCGGGAGTTCGACGCCGATTGGAACGGACGGGACTTCACGGTCGTCGACACAGGCGGCTGGGAATTCCGGCCCGGCGAGCAGCTCACCGCCGACATCCGCGAACAAGCGGAGATCGCGGTCACGGGTGCCGACCTCGTCATCTTCGTTACCGACGGTACGGCAGTTCTGACCGATGACGACGTGGGCGTCGCACGCATCCTGCAGCGCAGCGGCGTGCCGTACCTGTTCGTAGCGAACAAGGTCGACGGCCCTGCCATGGAACTCGAGCTCGCTCATCTCTGGTCGCTGGGTCTTGGCGAGCCCGTGCCGATCTCGGCGCTCCACGGACGCAACACCGGCGAACTCCTCGATCGTCTCGTGGAGTCGCTCCCGGATCTCGGCGACGCAACCGCAGACGACGTCATCGCCAGCCTCGCGATTATCGGGCGGCCGAACGTCGGCAAGTCGACGCTGTTGAACCGACTCGCCGGTGAGGAGAGGGTTCTGGTCTCGGAGGTGCCGGGAACCACGCGTGATCCGATCAACTTCGTGGTCGAACTCGACGGTGAACCGTTCGAACTCATCGACACCGCAGGCATCAAGCGGAGGACGAAGATCACGGACGACGTCGAGAAGTACGCGGTGATGAGAGCTCGGAGCGTGCTGAAACAGGCCGACGTTGCCCTCCTGATGATCGACGGTACCCGTGGTGCGACCCATCAGGAGCAGCGCCTTGCTGAAGAGATCGTCAGCGCCGGCGTGGGACTGATCCTGGTGTTGAACAAGTGGGACATCCGCGACGAAGAGGAACGCCTGCACACTGAGGACTCAGTTGCCGACAGGCTGGCTTTCATCGACTGGGCTCCGATTCTGCGGGTCTCGGCGGAGACCGGTTCGCGTCTCGTGCGTCTCCCGGCGGCGGTGCGGGCTGTTCTCGAGAACCGACGTCGTCGTGTGCCGACTCCTGAACTCAATCGTCTGATACGCACGTTGCAGGAGGCGCATCCTCCACCCGTACGAAAGAACAAG
>JAOZMA010000114.1 GCA_029934555.1 Acidimicrobiia bacterium
AATCCGAAGGTGACGAGTTTCACGAAGAGGCACGAGGTTCGCTCTCCTCGGTCACCACGGCGATGATCCAGGCAGCGCGTGAGGCGGGCGCCCTCCATGCAGCCTGGTCGGGTGCCGGACCGACCACACTTGCCCTGGCCACGGAGGAGACGAAGAGTTCGGTCATCGAAGCCCTCAGCGGCGTACTTGGCGCGGCCGGTGTCGTTCGAGTACTCGCCGTTGACTACGAGGGCTTGCGCTAGCCGTCGATTTCTAGCAGCCGATCGCTGCTTCGTGGGGCGACCACTCGGTATCAGGACGGGCGAGTCGGATCGACTCCATGAACGCCTCGAACAGGAGATGTGCTGCTTCGTTGCAGTTGTCCCCGAGGAACTCTGGATGCCACTGCACTGCTAGAAGTGGCCATTCGTCATCCTCATGCTGGATTCCCTCGATCACGCCGTCGTGGGCCCAGGCAACCGCATGGAACCCGGGTGCGAGGTCCTTCACCGCCTGGTGGTGGATGGAGTTCACCAGGAGTTCTGTCTTGCGGACGGCCCTGGCAATGTCGGAGTCGGCGTCAATGGTGACCGGCTGATGAGCCACGTACACGGCGTCGCCGATAACCCCGTGGTCCGTTGATCCGACAATCGAGGGGATGTCTTGAATGAGCGTGCCACCGAAGGAGACGTTCACGACTTGGAGTCCGCGACAGATCGCAAGCACCGGGAGGTTTCGACGCTTCGCCTCTTGAACGAGTACCAGTTCGAATTCATCCCTGGCGGAGTTGACCTTTCGGAGCTCGGGGTGTGGCTCTGCACCGTATCGGCTGGAATCGACGTCACCTCCACCCGTGAAGACGATGCCGTCGAGACGATCGACGAGCGTCGCTACGTCATCGTTGGGTACCGGAGGGAGAACCACCGGGATGCCACCGGCCCGGAGAACGGAGTCGGTGTATGTATGCCCGATAACGTGTGAATCGAGGTTGCCGGAGGCGCTCACCGCCTGCTTCGGTTGGGAGGTGATTCCTATGACTGGTCGCATCCGGATGATTCTACAAGCGATCAAGAGGCTGGTTTCCGGGGCCTGAGAGTGACACCTGTTTGCATAGCGGCCTATCCTCAGCGAACCTTATGGACTCCGGCCCGGCGTCGCCGCCGCCGGAACCGGTCCCCGAATACACAGAATGAGGTCTCCTGCATGGGTTCGCTGGTCAAGAAGCGTCGGAAGAAGATGAGCAAGCACAAGTACCGCAAGCGCATCAAGGCGAATCGACACAAGACCAAGAAGTAGCGGTACCGCCGCTGTACTCAGGGCCCAGTACTCAGTGCTGGGCACTGAGTCTGGTCCGCATCCGGGGCGGTCCCTATTCCATATTCCGTACGGGATTGCTTCCGCGACGTTCTTGATACGGAGTGCTGATTACGGATTACGGAGTACGGACTACGGACTACGGGTCCTCGACCTACACGTCTCTGAGGAAATTCTCGATCTCGTCGACGAGTTCTCCGGTCCGCCCGGGATCCATCTGTCGACCGTTCTCAGATATCTCGCGAACGTAGTCGGCGAGATCCTCTGACTCTGCAACGGCTTCGTCGACCTGCAGGATGAACTCGGTCTCCATGTCGCGAAGCTCCGGGCTATCACCGTTGAAGCCGACGATATCTCCGGCCTTGCTGAGCAGCGCCCGCATCGCCATCGGATTCGGGTTCGTTGCGAGGTAGTGAGGCGTTGCCGCCCAGATGATCGTAGCGGGGATGCCTGCTTCCTTGCATGCCTCTCCAAGAACGGTAACGATTCCCGTGGGGCCCTCGTAGTCGGTTGGCGGCAACGTGCTCGCTGTGAGCGAGGAGGGGTCGGTGGCGACACCCGACAACGGCACCGGTCCCGAATGCGTGACGGATCCGATGTAGGCACCGAGCATCGTGACCGACTCGACACCGCTGTCCGCGAGGACGGCGGCCACAGTACGGGCGAACGTCTTCCAGCGGAACGTGGGTTCGTCACCGACGACGATGATGAGGTCGTGATCCCGGTCCGGTCGTTCGATGGCGTAGAAACGCGTCTCGGGCCACGTCATCGCTTGGATCGAGCCGTCCTGGACAGTGACGGACGGACGGTGCTCCTGAAAGTCGAAGAACTCCTCCGACTCGATGGTCGCAAAGGGTTGGTCGATGTGTCGTCGCTCCAACAGATGACGAAGGGCCCCGGAGGCGGCATCACATGCGTCGTTCCAGCCTTCGAAAGCCAGGACCGCGCGCGGTCGGCGAAGGGATGGTTTTCCGAAGCGTCGTACGGGGTCCACAACCGGAAGGCTATCGGGCAGACGCCTTAGCGCCCATCAGATCCGCGATAGGGCCGAACGGCCTTCCGGCTGAGACCTCCGACTCTATGCCGTTCTTCCGTCGGTTCGTAGCGTGTGACGGAGCATCCCAGGATGGAGCCGTGACAGAACCACTCGTCATCAATCGTGAGGGCATCGACGCTCTCATCAGCGCACTTATCGAACGGGGCTACGAAGTCGTGGGCCCAACCGTTCGTAGCCAGACCATTCTCTACGACACGATCACATCGACAGCAGACCTGCCGATCGGTATCCGTGATCGACAAGAGGCGGGGACCTACCGTCTCGAGGACCGCGATGACGATGCCCTCTTCGGTTACGTCGTCGGCCCACAGTCGTGGAAGAAATTCCTCACACCGCCGGGGACGGTGTTCTGGAAAGGCCTCCGCACCGAAGACGGATTCGAGACGGTCGAACCCGAAGAACCGCCGAGCTACGCCTTCTTCGGAGCGCGTCCATGCGAAGTAGCAGCGATGAAGATCCAGGACGACGTGTACCTGCCGGTTGAAGACGGCATCTACACCGAGCGGCGGAAGAAGTCGTTCACCGTGGCGGTGAACTGCACCGAACCCGCAGCGACATGCTTCTGTGCGTCGGTCGGAACCGGGCCGGACATCAGCGAGGGATACGACATTGCCCTTACAGAGGTTCTCGGTCGTGAGCACCACTACTTCCTTGCGGAAGCCGGGACCGATGAAGGTGCCGAGGTCCTGGCGGCCCTCGTGGCTCGTGAGGCTCGCGATGAAGAAGTTGTGACTGCGCGCCGACTCGTCGTCCACGCAGCGGACCACATGGGGAGGACGCTCGAGACGGACGGCTTGAAAGAACTCCTCTACGCCAATCTCTCCAATCCGTACTGGGATGAGATCGCGGAGCGCTGCCTGGCGTGCACGAACTGCACGATGGTCTGCCCAACGTGCTTCTGCTCCACAGTCGAGGACAGGCAAGCACTCGACGGGTCCAGCGCCGAGAGGGTGCGAACGTGGGATTCGTGCTTCACGCTCGACTTCTCCTACATCCATGGGGGACCGGTACGTTCGTCGGTCTCTTCACGCTACCGCCAGTGGCTGACACACAAGCTGGCATCGTGGCAGGACCAATTCGACTCGCTGGGGTGCGTGGGATGCGGACGTTGCATCACTTGGTGTCCCGTGGGAATCGACATCACAAGAGAAGCGGCAGTGATCCGAGAGCGGGACATCCGTCGGGTCGCGGTCGAAACCCCCGCCGTCAAGGAGGCAGTCGAATGAGTGAAGTGTTCGACCTGATCGTCGACCATCCCTTCTTTGCGGGGATGACGCGCGATCAGATCAAGGTCGTATCGGAGACGGGGACCGTGGTTTCCTATCACGAAGGGCAGACGATCTTCACCGAGGGAACGGACGCGGTTGGTCCGCTGCTCATCTTGAGCGGCGACGTTGCGCTCGAGATGCAGACGCCGGGACACGGACCGCAGGTGATCCTGACCCTGCACTCCGGAGATTTCCTCGGATGGTCGTGGCTTTACCCGCCGTACCGGTGGACGTATGACGCCCACGTTCACAGCAACGCGGAAGCCATTCGTTTCGATGGTCCCGGCTTGAAGGAGGCCTCCGAAGTCGACCCCGCTCTCGGATATGAGCTGATGAAGCGTTTCACCGAGATGCTCGTCAACCGCATGCAATCGATAAGGATCCAGTTGCTCGATGTCTACTCAACTCCTCGCTGAACCCGCCGTACGCCCGATGCACCCGATCCCTTGCCGGGTCCGCTCGGTCGTGCGAGAACTCGAAGACACATTCACGCTCGACATCGAACCGCCGGAGAACGACTGGGGGTTCGCACCCGGTCAGTTCACGATGCTGTACGCGTTCGGCGTCGGCGAGGTACCGATCTCGATCAGTGGAGATCCGAACGATCCGAGCCGGCTCGTTCAGACGATCCGGGCCGTCGGGCCCGTCACAGACGCGCTCACCGCCGTCTCACCGGGTGACACCATCGGCGTGCGCGGCCCGTTCGGCTCATCGTGGCCGACCAAGGCGGTCGAGGGCGGTGACCTGCTCATCATCACCGGTGGGATCGGTCTCGCCCCGCTTCGTCCTGCGATTCTCGAGGTTCTCGCGAATCGCGATCGGTATGACAACGTCACCCTGCTGTACGGCGCTCGATCGCCGGGCGAGTTGCTGTTCGCTGATGAGCTCCAGGAGTGGCGCGGCCGATTCGACCTGGACGTTCTGATCACGGTCGACCACGGTGATCGGGTCTGGCGAGGGCCGGTCGGGGTTGTGACGTCCTTGATCAGCCGTGCCTCGTTCGATCCGGAGTCGACGGCGGCATTCGTCTGCGGTCCGGAGATCATGATGCGATTCACGATCCAGGAACTGCAACGCAAAGGGATCACCGATGACCGGCTGTTCGCCTCGATGGAGAGGAACATGAAATGCGGGATCGGCCTCTGCGGTCATTGCCAGTTCGGGCGCTACTTCGTTTGCAAAGAAGGACCGATACTGAGTTGTGCACAGATGTCCGGTGCGTTCTGGACCAGGGAGGTGTGACGTGGCCCTTCCGACTCTCGCCGTTCATAAGTTCGCTTCGTGTGACGGCTGCCAGCTGAGCCTCCTCGACCTCGAGGACGAGCTTCTCGCCGTCGCCGGTGTCGTTCAGATCGCCAACTTCATGGAAGCATCGCGTGAGGTGCTGCCACCGCCATACGACGTGACTCTGGTCGAGGGATCGATCACGACCGCTCACGATGCCGAGAGGATCAAGCAGATCCGTGAAGAGACCCCCGTGCTCATCACGATCGGGGCCTGCGCTACAGCCGGCGGGATTCAGGCACTACGGAACTGGAAGGACGTGGACGACTTCACGCGCTACGTCTATGCCCATCCCGCCTATATCGACACACTGCAGATGTCGACACCGGTCTCCGACCATGTGCAGGTCGACTTCGAACTGCGCGGGTGCCCGGTGTCGAAGTACCAACTGCTTGAAGTGCTGGTGGCGTTCCTCCAGGGGAGACGCCCGAACATCCCGACATACAGCGTGTGCGTCGAGTGCAAGCTGAAGGGCAATCCGTGTGTGATGGTGTCTCACGGGACGCCATGCCTCGGTCCGGTCACCCAGGCCGGCTGTGATGCCTTGTGCCCCACGTACGACCGCGGTTGCTATGGATGCTTCGGACCGATGGAGACTCCGAATACGGGGTCCCTCGCCGATCAGTGGAAGGTGATGGGAACCTCCGACAAGGAACTGGTCGACGCGTTCCGCAGCTTCAACGCCTGGTCCGAGGCGTTCCGTGTGGAGAGCGACCGTCGGGAAGCAGCGATCGAGATCGGAGGTGTGCAGTGACGAACGCCAGAGAGATCTCGGTTGAGTACCTTGCACGGGTTGAAGGCGAAGGATCGATGCGGGTGAAGGTCGTTGACGACAAGATTGAGCATGTCGAGTTCTCGATCTTCGAACCTCCGCGGTTCTTCGAAGCGTTCATGCGGGGCCGGCCCCACACCGAAGCCCCTGACATCACGGCCCGGATCTGCGGTATCTGCCCGGTCGCCTATCAGATGAGCTCCGTTCACGCGATGGAGGACGCCTTTGGAGTGACCGTCGGCGGTTCGCTTCGCGAGCTACGCCGACTGCTCTACTGCGGCGAGTGGATCGAGAGCCATGCTCTGCACATCTATCTGCTCCACGCCCCCGACTTCCTCGGGTATGAGAGCGGCATCCACATGGCGGCGGATCATCGGGAGGTTGTCGAACAGGGACTCCGGCTCAAGAAGGTGGGGAACTCGATCGTCGGACTTGTCGGTGGCCGGGAGATCCACCCGATCAACGTGCGGGTCGCCGGATTCTACCGGACGCCCACCAAGCGCGAGCTCGAAACACTCGTTCCGGAGCTCGAATGGGCGAGGGACGCGGCGGCAGAGACGATCCGTTTCGTTGGGAGTTTCACGTTCCCGGATGTCGACCAGGACTTCGAGTTCGTGTCGTTGAGTCACCCCGACGAGTATCCGTTCAACGAGGGACGGATCGTGTCGAGCAAGGGCCTCGATCTTCCGATCTCCGAGTTCAACGAGTTCTTCGTCGAGCAGCACGTGGACCGTTCGAACGCCCTTCACTCGCAGATTCGCGAGCGCGGCGCCTATCACGTCGGCCCGCTTGCCCGGTACGCCCTCAACTTCGAGAAGTTGACACCGTTCGCTCAGGAGATGGCCGTCGAGGCTGGTCTTGGACCGGTTGTTACCAATCCGTTCAAGAGCATCGTGGTTCGTGCCGTCGAAGTGCTCTACGCAGTCGAAGAGTCCCTGCGGATCATCGACAGCTACGAGTCTCCGCCGGAGCCGTACGTCGAGTACACGGCGTTCGAAAGCGAAGGTCACGGTGCGACCGAAGCCCCCCGGGGCCTGCTGTACCACCGGTACCGGATCCACGGCGACGGGCGCATCGCGGATGCACAGATCGTTCCCCCAACGGCACAGAACCAGTTGACGATCGAGTCGGATCTCCGAGTCGTACTCGAGCAGCATCTCGATCTGCCTGATGACGAGTTGTCGTGGGTCCTCGAACAGTCGATCCGCAACTACGACCCGTGCATCTCATGTGCGAC
>JAOZMA010000115.1 GCA_029934555.1 Acidimicrobiia bacterium
TCGGTATTCGGTATTCGGTATTCGGCGAAGAATCCCTCTTGCTCGTAGCTCGTAGCTCGTAGCTGGCAGCTCGTAGCTCGTAGCTCGTAGCTCCTGTCTGATCTACTGATCTACTGATCTACTGAGGAAGCCTGGCCCGTCATCCCTTCACCAGGACGACCGACCAGGCTTCCTGCCAGAGCGAGCATGGCTCTCTCCTTCGCACGGCCGGTCACCGTGTGACCATGACGTTGCGGGCCCGCTCCATCTCCTGCATCGCTGATGCGTCTGCATCTTCGACCCAGCGTGGTGAACGGTGTCCGTAACAACACGGATCGTTGCTTCGATCTCTTCGTCTCGCCATAAATCCCTCCTTTCTGGTTCTGAGTGGACCCCGATTGCCGCCGGTGCAGGGTTCCAGGCCGTCAACACCGACGGCTCCGGGATCGTTCTCGATCGCTCATGAGAAGAGCCGCCCTTTCGGGCGGCTCCTCGCGTACGGTGCGTTCGTGTCGTGCTAGACGACGGTCACACGCTTGCGAGGAGCGATCGATCCGGTGAGCGCGGGCAACACGAAGATGCACGTCTCCCCACCGGGGTTCGGTCCAAGTGTGAACATGTTGCCTCCTTCCTTCGCTCGACCGTCCGTAGACGGCAAATGCCGCCGCCCCTCAGCGGGACGAACGGCCTGGTTCACATACTGTCGCGCGTCAACGACGATCCGTCAAGACCCAACTCTCGTGACCAGAGCTACCCGGCGTTCTTCGAACGCTTCCGGGTCGGAAGTCGACGCTGGGCATCGGCGCGATCTTCTCCGTGGACGAAGAGCGACCCACCGGCGAGTTCGAGTCGGCGAGCGAGTGCTGTTCGGAACTTCTTCGTGACGATGGCGAACCCTGCGAGCGGGATGATGGCGCCCTGGGCAAGATGCTCCTTCTCGTCATCGTCGATCACCCGCGGCAGCGGCGCAGCGAGTGGCTTCCCCAACTCCTCCACGTCCTCGAGGGTGGTGATTACCCCAGCCCCATCCGGCATCAACGTGAGCCTGACATACCAGGGCAGCGTCTCGGCAGTCTCGTCGAAATCGAGAGCCATCTCGGCGATGCACTCATACGGAATCCTGAAGGCCCAGTCGTCGGTCGCCCCGCCTGCGACCAGATAAAGAGCCCGGTCGGAGAGCAACCAGAACAGCACGAACCCTTCGGACGTTCTCCTATCGAGACCGGCCGCAGAACGATCGAACGCCTCGTCGTCAACGAGCAGCGGTCGGGCCTTCGCACGAGCCTGGCTCCTTCCGAGATTCAAGACCTGCTGTTTGAAGGAATCGAGAAGCGCCATGGACAAAGCGTAGCCGCACGCTCGGGCGTCTCCGGTAGGGTGCGGGTTCCATGTCTGCCACCGAGGATGACCGTCACGAACCGCAGGACGAGGGGGAAGATCGGCGTCCCCCCGATTCCGCCGTGTCATGGACCCTTGCGGAGTGGGATCGTATGTGGCGCCCATCCATGTGGCTCAAGAAGTCGCCGGGCGAACACGGGATCCACATCTGGCACATCGTCGCAATCGTTGCCCTCATTTCCTACGCGAACGTCATCGCAAACCGTGTTCTCGACCCCTGGTTGCACATCCCGTTCAATCTCGGGATCCTCGGAGTAGCTGTAGCGATCGCCCGAAACGCCGGGGCTGGAGCGACCGATCTCGGCTACCGCAAAGACCGAATCAAGCGCGGGTTGGTAGTCGGGGGAATCGTCATGGGTGTGATCGGTGTCGGAATTCTCATCGGAGTGACGATCCCGTTCACCCGCGACTTCTTCCGCGACGATCGTGTCATCGAACAATCCACAGGGGCCATCCTGTTCGACGCCCTGATCCGGATACCGATCGCAACTGCCTTCTACGAGGAGACGCTGTTCCGGGGGGTTCTCTTTGGCATGTTCGCCCGCCGGTGGGCACCTCTGTGGGCCGGGCTGGCGACGAGCCTCCTCTTCGGACTGTGGCACATCCTGCCGACCCTCGACACGCTGCTCACCAACCCTGCCGGTGAGAACATCGACAGCGTCCCGGAGATCGCGCTGGCCCTGACCGGAACCGTGGTGGGCCTCACCCTCGCCGGTTTCGCCTTCCTGTGGCTTCGGCTGCGTGCGAACAGCACCGTGGCCCCCGTGATGGCCCATATCGCGACGAACTCCTTCGCCCTCCTGGCCGCCTTGTTCGTCGTGCGAGTGCTGGGCTAACGGCTCTCGACCGGACAGCGGTCAGCTCTCTTCGATCGGGGTCACGGTCACGTCGGTGACGTCACATCGTATGTTCACAACGCGGCTCGATACGGTCTCGACGTTCCACTCTGCTGTCTCGCCGGGCCCAACGCTGCCGATGGCGGCCTCGAGATGGGCAAGGAGAGCCCCGGTCCCCCTCCGCTTCAGATCGACACCGATGCCATAGTCGAACGTCTGAGCGAGCGCCGTGTCGTTCCGGATCGATCCACTCGCCCGCAGCATGCCGTCGTGACGCTCGCAGATGTCCATCGTCACCCGGACGACCACCACCGTTCCGTCCTGGTGGTAGCGGGTGGTCGGTCCAAGGCGTGGGGAGCGGAGAACGACCGGTTCGGTCACCGGAACGTTGATCGTCTCGACGGCCTTCCCCGGCTCGGTGACCGAGGATGAGACCATCTCCTCCGTCTGCTCCGGGTCCGCGGCGCCGGCGGTCCCGGTCCCCGAAAGCAGACCGAAGACGACGGCCACGAGGGCGACGATCGCCACCGCACCGGCCGCCATGGCACCCCATGTGATGTACTGCCAGTACTCATCGGTGATCCCCGGCGGAGACGATGAGTCTGTCTCTGCGCTCTCACCCGGCGTTGGCATCGGCCTACCGCACGAACTGCAGTACCGGGCTGCGGCATCCGGAACGTCGGCCCCACACGCTGTGCACTCCGTCGACTCCATGTTCTTGATGTCGGCGAATGGACCGCATAGCTTGACAGTTAGCGAACCCTGCGCGAGAGTTCTTGATGTCAGGTGGCCATTGTGGTCACGGCGTCGAGCGAGGAGGAGTCGAGGAATGATCCGGCCTACGCAGCCGAACACCCCCCACGCGGCCCCCGCGCGCGCCCGTTCCCGGTTCTGACCCGGTAGCAGCGTTCAAGCGAGGTAGCCGCCCACCGGGCGGCTTTTTCAATGGCCACAGCTACCCATTCCGACCGACCCAGGACACGAGATGATCCCAGTACGAGCCTATTTCAACCTTCTCTCCAACTACTTGAGGCCATTGCGGCCGCGAGTGGTCTTGCTCACCGCCGTCCTCTTCGCGACGATCGGCCTGCAACTCCTCAACCCACAGCTCATCAAACGGTTCATCGACGGTGCGCTCGAGGGCCGTGGGGCGAGCGCGCTCATTCCCCTCGCCGTCACATTCATGTTGGTCGCCGTGTTCCAGCAGGGGCTCGCGATCTGGTCGACCTACCTCGCTGAAGACGTCGGCTGGACCGCGACGAACCACCTTCGAGCGAATCTGACCGGCCACGTTCTCCATCTCGACATGGGTTTCCACAAAGGGCACTCGTCGGGCGAACTCATCGAACGCATCGACGGTGACGTCACTGCACTGTCGAACTTCTTCTCCGCGATGATGATCAAGGTCGTCGGCAACGGCGCCCTCGTGATCGGCATCCTCGTGATGCTGTGGCTCGAAAGCTGGATCGTCGGACTCACCGTCACCGTTTTCACCATGCTGGCCCTTGTCGGCATGACCGGCCTCCACCGGGTGGCCGTTCCCCGGTGGAAGGCGGTCCGGGCGTCCGCGGCCGAGGCATTCGGCTTCGTCGGCGAAGTCGTCGAGGGGACGGAAGACATCACAGCGAACGGCGCCGCCCCGTACATGGAGGAGCGATTCGACGAGATTCACCGTCGATGGCTGCCGCAGACGGTCCGTGGCTGGATGGGGTGGGCGTGGATGTGGAGCACCACGATCGTTCTCTACGGGCTCTCGACATCGATCGTCTTCATTCTCGGTTCGTGGCTCTTCGACATCGGAACGTTGACGATCGGCTCCGTCTATCTGGTGTTCCACTACGTCGAGATGACACGACACCCGATGGAGCAGATCCGGGCACAGATGGAAGATCTTCAGAAGGCGGGTGCCGCCATTGCCCGTGTTGATGAGTTGATGGAGACTCCAACGAAGCTCCGCGCCGAAGGCGATCAAGCGATCGGTGGCGGCGCCCTCGGCGTCGAGTTCGATGACGTCACGTTCTCGTACGCCGACGAGGAGGAAGACGAGATCGTTCTGCATGACGTCAACTTCGACATCGCCCCCGGTCGGGTCGTTGGATTGCTCGGTCGGACCGGCAGCGGGAAATCGACGATCGCCCGCCTGATCACGCGGCTCTACGAGCCTCAAACGGGGACGGTGCGGCTCGGTGGTGTTGCCACCGGCGATGCGCGAGTCTCGGACTTCCGCAAGCGTGTCGGCATGGTCACACAGGACGTCCAGTTGTTCCGGGCGTCGGTTCGCGACAACCTGACGTTCTTCAACGATGAGATCCCGGAAGAACGGATCCTCGACGCGATCCACCGTCTCGAACTCGACCCCTGGTTGGCATCGCTTCCGGACGGTCTCGACACGATCCTCGATTCCGGAAGCGGCGGCCTTTCTGCCGGACAGGCACAGCTCCTCGCGTTCACACGGATCTTCCTCGAAGATCCCGGCGTGATCGTTCTCGACGAAGCGTCGTCACGTCTGGATCCCGCGACCGAGGCTCTCATCGAGCGCGCAGTCGATCACCTCCTTGAGGGACGCACCGGGATCGTCATCGCTCACCGGCTCGGCACAGTCACCCGCGCGGACGACATCCTCATCCTCGACGACGGCCGTGTGGTCGAGTTCGGGGAGCGAACGACGCTCGCCGCCGACCCCGACTCGAGGTTCTCCGATCTCTTGGCCACGGGGATGGAGGAGGTGCTCGCATGACGACCTCTGCTCAAGCGCCGATCTCCAAGATCGTTCTGGCCCTGATCAAGAACCAGCGCCTTCGCTACTTCTCGAGTCTCGTGATGTGGATCACGATCTGGTCGACACCGATCATCGTTGGCCTCCTCATCGCTGCCTTCTTCGACCAACTCACGGGAGAGACGGTCGGCTGGAATCTCACGACGATCTTGGCCGTGCTCTGGGCCTACCTAGCGGCGCGCATCGGCGCCGTGTTCATCGCCATGCGCCTCCACTCGAGCCTGCTCTTCCGAGCGGGAGCCGGGATGCGTGGGTCGATGCTCGCGTGGATCTTCTCACTGCCCGGTGCCCGTCCGGTCGACGAGACGCCGGGCGAGGTCGTGTCGCGCTTCCGTGACGATGTCGACCACACGCTCGAGGCGCTGGACTTCACCGTCGACTTCATCGGGTCGACCGTCTCTGCGATCGTGGCGATCATCATCCTCTTCACGATCGACCCGGCGATGACGCTCGTCGTGTTCGCACCCGTGACGATCGTGATCCTGGTCGTGAGCCGGACCGGTTCGACGATCCGCCGCTATCGCACGGCGGCGCGCGAATCGACGGAGGCCATCACCGGATTCCTCGGGGAGACGCTCGGATCCGTCCAGTCGGTCAAGGTCGCCGGAGCCGAAGCCACGATGCTCGAGCACTTTGACGAGTTGAACGCCGTGAGACGCAAGATGATGGTTCGGGACCGCACGTTCACGGCCGGACTCGAAGCGGTGTTCCACAACACCGTGAGTATCGGGACCGGATTGATCCTGATCCTGGCCGCCGGTTCGATATCCACAGATGGATCGGCCGGCCTCACGGTCGGCGAGTTCAGTCTGTTCGTCTACTTGCTTGCCATGGTGACGGATTCTGCCTACTTCGTCGGCCTCTTCATCGCCAGGGTCAAACAGGCAGGAGTGTCGGTCGAACGGATCATCTCGTTGATGAGGGGCGCAACATGGCGCGACATCGTTGTCAAGCGCGATCTCTTCGCTGAGCCTGTGCCACACATACGACCCGGAACACCAGAGGTCTCCGAGGCAGATACGAACGGCGCACCGCTGCTGTCCGTCCGTGGCCTCGAGTACCACTACCCATCATCGGGGATGGGAATCGAATCGGTCGATCTCGACGTGGAACCGGGCGGCTTCGTCGTTGTCACAGGACGGATCGGCTCGGGCAAGACGACGCTTCTGCGCAGCGTGCTCGGCCTTCTACCCCTCGAAAGCGGAACGATCATGTGGAACGGCGAGACCGTTGCCGATCCCTCGTTGTTCATGAAGCCACCGCGCACGGCGTACACACCACAAGTGCCGCGTCTGTTCTCACTCACCCTCGGAGAGAACCTGACGCTTGGTGTTGACGCGGACCATGAAGAGGTGCTCGCTGCGATCCGCACGGCAACGATGGAGCAGGATCTCGAAGCAATGCACGACGGTCTCGAGACGATGGTCGGTCCGCGCGGAGTCCGTCTATCCGGTGGGCAGGTTCAGCGCTCGGCGGCGGCCAGGATGCTGGTCCGCCGACCCGATCTCCTCGTCTTCGACGATCTCTCGAGCGCCCTGGACGTCGAGACCGAGCAGATCCTGTGGGACCGCCTCTTCGCCGACGGTTCGGGCACGACCGCTCTCGTCGTCTCCCACCGCAAGCCCGCCCTCCAGCGAGCCGATCTCGTCATCGTCATGAAGGACGGCAAGGTAGAAGCGAGAGGGACAGCGGAAGAGTTGTTGGAGACGAGTATCGAGTTCAGACGCCTGTGGGCGAGGGAGAAGTAGATCAGTAGATCAGTAGATCAGCACTGATTTACTGCTCTACTGATCTACTCGGCCTACGGCCGTGTGACCGACAAGACCTCGATCTTGAAGGTCAAGGCCTGGCCTGCCAACTCGTGGTTCGCGTCGAGGACGACGGAGT
>JAOZMA010000116.1:0-5309 GCA_029934555.1 Acidimicrobiia bacterium
AGCGGGTCGTGGATCCGAAGAGCGGCAGGGTTGACCACATCATGGGGATTCACTCGCTCAATCCGAGGTCGCTCGACGCTCACGACACGTTGTATCGATCAGCGATGCGAGGGACCGCCACGCTGCGCAAGGTCGATCGAGAGCTGATCGCTCTCGTCGTGAGTTCCATCAATGAGTGCCACTACTGAGTGACCCACCACCGGCGCGGTCTGCGCCTTCTCCTCAAAGACGACGATCTACTCGCACGCATCGAGAACGACTGGTCGACGGCAGATCTCGACGATCGACGCACCGCCATGCTCCGATTCGCCGACCTGCTCACCCGCACTCCGGGAGCGATGAACCCCGACGACGTCGAATCCCTCCGTGCTGCCGGTTTCACCGATCGGGATGTGCTCGATATCGTCGATGTAATCGCCTACTACGCATACGCGAACCGGATCGCCGACGGCCTCGGCATCACGCTCGAACCGTGGATCACCGATGATTGATCAAGCCGGGCAGGCCGAGAGGATTCACGCCGACCTCCCTGTTGTCGACGGACACAACGACCTGCCGTGGGCGCTTCGTATCCGTGCAGAATCCGATCTCGACCGAGCCGACCCGTGCGCGCCACTCGATGGATATCACACCGATGTGCCACGCCTGGCCGCAGGAGGCGTTGGGGCGCAGTTCTGGTCGGTCTTCGTGCCTGCGTGGGATCCGTCCCCGTTCCGAACGACCATCGAACAGATCGATCTGGTACTCAGGATGACGGATCGTTGCGACCACCTGACTCATGCCGACTCGGCCGCTGACGTCGCCAACGCTCGGACCCGGGGTCTCACGGCGTCACTCATGGGTGCCGAGGGAGGTCACTCAATCGAGAACTCGCTCGTCGCGCTCCGCACGCTGCGCACACTTGGCGTCCGCTACATGACTCTCACCCATGCCGACACGATCGACTGGGCAGACTCGGCGACGGACGACGCCAGACACGGAGGCCTCACGAACTTCGGCGAAGAAGTTGTCCGCGAGATGAACCGTATCGGCATGATCGTCGACATCTCGCACGTCTCGGCCGACACGATGCGCCATGCCTTGTCGGTGAGTGACCGTCCGCTCATGGCGTCTCACTCGAGTGCGTTCGCTCTAGCGCCACATCCCAGAAACGTGCCGGACGACGTGCTCGAACTGGTGCGGGCCAACAACGGTGTCGTCATGGTGAACTTCTATCCGCCGTTCGTGAGTCGAGCGGGAGCCCAGCAGGCAGCCGGCATGTTCGCCGTTCAACGAGACCTTAAGGACCGCCTCGGAGACGACGCCGCGGTGGAAGCAGAGTTGGAACGGATGATCGAAGCGGACCCGTACCCGGAGGTCACCGTCGGCGACGTGGTAGACCACATCGAGTACGTCGCCGAGGTTGCCGGCGTCGATCACGTCGGTATCGGCTCCGACTTCGACGGCATCGAGGCCATACCCGTCGGCCTAGAAGACGTCTCCACCTACCCGGCGATAACGGTCGAGTTACTCGACCGTGGCTGGCAGGAGCCAGACATCAGGAAGGTCCTAGGCGAGAACGCGTTACGTGTCCTGGCGGCAAACGACGGATCAAGTACATCAGTAGATCGGTAGATCAGTCGCAGAGAATCAGCGGATGGGCAAGATGGACGCTCGTTCTTCCATGTCCTCCTGCGCAGCGGGGGGACGCGAAGTGTCAGCTTCGCAGGGGGGGCATTCACACGGCGAAACGCTGCCCCGGCTGGCGCGGGGAGCCCCCCTGCATCGTCGCTGGCGCTCCTCCGCGTCCCCCCGTCCTTCGGCCGGGGGGACAGGTCAATGGCTCTCATGCCGGAGCGAGGACCCTATCCGCTGATCCTCCAAGTAGATCAGAGCTGCTCTACTGAGCTACTGCTCTACTCCGCAGCAGCCATGCTGCGAATCACCATATGCAGGATCCCACCATGGCGGAGGTAGTCGACTTCGATCGGGGTGTCGCAGCGAACCATGGCGGCGAACTCGATGATCGTCCCGTCGGCCTTCGCCGCCGTCACCTTCACGGTCTGGCGAGGGGTCAGGTTGTCGTCTACGTCGACTGAGAAGACCTCGGTTCCGTCGAGGCCGAGGCTGTCGGCGCTCTCCCCTTCGGGGAACGTCAACGGGATCACACCCATCATCACGAGGTTCGAACGGTGAATCCGTTCGAAGCTCTCAGCGATAACGGCCTTCACGCCGAGAAGGAACGTGCCCTTGGCAGCCCAGTCGCGTGACGACCCCATGCCGTAATCCTTGCCGGCAAGCACGACGAGTGACACACCCTCAGACTGGTAATGCATCGAGGCGTCGTAGACCGGCTTGATCTCCCCGTCCAGGAAGTCGTGAGTCCAGCCACCTTCGGTGCCGGGGGCGATCTGGTTCCTGACCCGTATGTTCGCGAACGTGCCCCGAGTCATGACGCGGTCGTTCCCCCGTCGCGAGCCGTAGCTGTTGAACATCGCCTGCTCGACCCCGTGGCTGACGAGGTAACGGCCGGCCGGCGTGTCTGGTGCGATGACACCGGCCGGTGAGATGTGATCGGTAGTCACCGAGTCGCCGAGTTTGAGCAGAACCCTGGCTCCGCCGATCGGCTCAACCGGTTTCGGATCCGGCGCGAGGTCAACGAAGAACGGCGGCTCTTGCACGTACGTCGAGTCGGGATCCCACGAGTAGATCGCTTCTGAGCCGGACTCGACATCCTGCCACTCCGCCGAACCGTCGAACACGGCGCCGTACTCGGTGATGAACTGTTCACGGTTCACCGACGCGGCTACGACGGCAGCGACTTCTTCCTGGGTCGGCCACAGGTCGGCGAGATAGACGTCGTTGCCGTCGCGGCCGACACCGAGCGGTTCATTTACGAGGTCGATGTCGACCGTCCCCGCGATCGCATAGGCCACGACGAGGGGTGGTGACGCCAGGTAGTTGGCACGCACGAAGGGGCTGATACGACCCTCGAAGTTGCGGTTGCCGGACAGCACAGAGGTGACAACGAGGTTGGCTTCCTCAACACCCGCCGCGATGGGCACGGGGAGCGGTCCTGAGTTCCCGATGCAGGTGGTGCAACCGTACCCGACAAGCCAGAAGCCGAGGGCATCGAGATCGTCGAGGAGTCCGGCCTTGACGAGATAGTCGGTGACGACTTTCGATCCGGGAGCGAGCGATGTCTTCACCCACGGCTTGCGTTTGAGACCGCGCTCGTTCGCTTTGCGAGCAACGAGACCTGCGCCGATCATCACATCCGGGTTCGATGTGTTGGTGCACGATGTGATCGCTGCGATCACCACGTCGCCGTCGCCGAGGTCGAAGGTCTGTCCCTCGTTGATCACGGTCGCGGTGACACCCGGGATCGATCCTTCGGGGCGCAGACCACCCTCGAGATCGCGGTGCCACTGGACCTTCATCGCGTCAAGTTGGATGCGATCTTGCGGTCGTGTCGGACCGGCAAGTGACGGGACGATGGTCCCGAGATCCAGTTCGAGGTTGGAGCTGTATTCGATGGTGCGGCTCTCGTCGCGCCACATGCCCTGCTCCTTGTAGTACTGCTCGACCGTGGCGATCACCGCTTCGTCGCGTCCGGAGAGCCGCATGTAGTCGAGCGTCCGATCATCGACGGGGAAGAAACCGACGGTGGCTCCGTACTCGGGCGCCATGTTGGCGATCGTCGCCCGATTCGCTACGGGCATGTCGCCGAGGGCGGGCCCGTAGTACTCGATGAACTTCCCGACGACGCCGTGCTCGCGCAGCATCTGCGTGATCGTGAGGACGAGATCCGTGGCGGTCGCTCCATCCGGGAGCTTCCCGGTGAGACGGAAACCGACCACTTCGGGGAGCAGCATATAGATCGGCTGACCGACCATGACGGCCTCGGCTTCGATGCCACCGACGCCCCATCCAACAACACCCAACCCGTTGATCATCGTCGTATGCGAGTCGGTGCCGACGAGCGAGTCCGGGTAAAGGACACCGTCGTTGTCCCATACGACCTTGGCGAGATACTCGAGGTTCACTTGGTGAACGATTCCGGTGGCCGGCGGAACGACCCGGAAGTCGTTGAAGGCAGCCTGTCCCCACTTGAGGAACTCGTAGCGTTCCATGTTCCGTGTGAACTCCATCTCGGAGTTGATCTGCAGCGCATCGGGAGAGTTGAACGCATCGACCTGCACCGAGTGATCGACGACGAGGTCGGCAGGGACCTGCGGGTTGACCTTGGCGGCGGAGGCTTCGTCTCCGGTCATCCGAACCACCGCAGACCGCATCGCAGCGAGGTCGACGACGGCGGGAACGCCGGTGAAGTCCTGGAGAACGACGCGGGCAGGCTTGTAGGCGATCTCCGCCTCCCCCACCTGCGTTGCAACATAGCGAGCCACTGCATGAACGTCCGCGTCGGTGACGACCCGTCCATCGTGATTCCTGAGCGCCGACTCGAGGAGAACCTTGATCGAATACGGCAGGGCATCGATGTCACCGAGACCGGTGAGGGCATCGAGTCGATAGATCGTTCTTTCGCCGAGCGGTGTGTCGATCGTGCTCCGTGCTCCGAAAGGATCGTGGGTGTCGGTCATGGTGCGGCCTCGCAAACATCTCGCGGTCGTGGTCGTGTCGAATCAGGGACATGATATCCCCGCCGAAGACGTCCATCCTCCTGTCGCCGACCACTGCCCGGACACAGCGCCACAAGTGGTCCTGGTAGCGCTCTCCGAGCGGTCGATATCGGACTCCGCCGATTATCTTTCGACCATGTTCACCTCGCCCACCTCCCACCGTCTCCGAACAGCTCTGCTCGCCCTCTTCGTCATCGTTTCGCTCGTCGGCGCGGCGTGCTCGAGTTCGAGTGCATCGTCTGATGATCTCCCCGATCTCGAGGACGTTCCGGGCGCCGAAGCATCGTCAGAAGGCGCAGACGCGGCACCCGACTTCACGATCATGACACTCGACGGAGCCGGATTCACCCTCTCCGAACATCTCGAAGACGACGGTCGCCCTGTCTTCCTCAACATGTGGGCATCGTGGTGCCCACCTTGTCGACAGGAGATGCCCGACATCGACGCAGCATCGGAGTCGCACGAAGACGTGAAGTTCGTCGGAATCGCCGTCAACGACGATCCTGTTGAAGCCGCCGGATTCGCCACATCGATCGACATCGGATACACGATCGGATTCGACGAACAGGGCGTGGTGGCGCAGGAATACAAGGTGGTCGGCCTCCCGGCCTCCTACATCATCTCATCCGACGGCGTCATCCTCGAGAAGATCTTCGGCTCAGTCACCGAAGACGACATCGATGCAATGCT
>JAOZMA010000116.1:5409-6854 GCA_029934555.1 Acidimicrobiia bacterium
CGGCCCTTCCACTTTGGTTCGCGTTTGTCCAGGAACGCTTTGATGCCTTCTGCTGCGTCTTCGGTTGTGGCTACTGCTGTCAGGCCGATGTGGAGATGGTCGAGAGCGGTGTCGAGATCCATGTCTTCCACCGCGTAGAAGGCCGACTTCCCGAGGGCGAGGGCTGCGGGGCTCTGTGCTGCGAGCGTATCCACCGTCTCCCCGACCGCAGCGTCGAGTTCGTCGGCCAGAACGACCCTGTTGATGATCCCGAGGTTGGCCGCCTCTTCAGCGCCGAAACGCCTGCCGGTCAGCATCATCTCGAGAAGAGGTCGTCGAGGAACGAGGGGGCGAAGCACCGCCGTGATCATCATGGGCCAGAGGCCGACGCCGATCTCGGGTGTACCGAACGTGGCATGCTCGGCAGCGATCGCTATGTCGCATCCCGCGACAAGACCGAGCCCTCCGCCGAGTGCATGGCCGTTGACGCGGCCGACCACCGGTTTGGGACACCGACGCATCCCACGCACCAGGTCGGCGAGTGCACCCCGCTCGCCGTGACCGACCAGCGGTGCGTCGACGAAACCTCCAGATAGATCCCCACCGGCAGAGAACGCTCGATTGCCGGCACCGGTGACGACGATCACACGCACGTCATCGTCGCTGCAGGCGGTCTTCAAGGCCGTACCGAACTCAGCCATCGCTTCGTTCGTAAGAGCGTTCCGACGCTCAAGATCATCAATAGTGATGGTGGCAACAGGTCCGTCAGTGGCGTAAAGGATCATGGGAAAGAAGCTAACAGCCGACAGCCAACAGCGGACAGCCAGAGCAGGAACACGCCCAGGATTGGACTTGACCCACGCATTCGGTTCTTGCTGGCAGCTCATGGCCTCCACATACGGAGTACGGACTACGGAGTACGGACTACGGTTAGAACCGTGCTCTGGATGTTGCTTGTGCTCGTTATTGCGGTCCTCGTCGGGCTTGCTCGCGGGGGAAAACTCTCGAACCTGACGGAGATCGGCGCTCGCGCTTGGTGGCTGCTCTTCATCGGATTCGGGATCCAACTCATCGCAACGTTCCTCCCCCGTTCATCCCACGATCTCGCCGTGGGACTGATCCTCGCCTCGTACGTTCCGCTCCTCCTCTTCGTCTGGCTCAACCGTCAGTTGGCTGGACTCTGGGTCGCGGGCATCGGGATCCTCATGAACTTCACCGTCATCGCCGCCAACGGCGGCATGCCGGTGATGCTCGAAGCGGTGAAATTGGCAGGGGGATCGGCCGACGTGGCTCTGGGGGCGAAGCACGTGTTTCTCACAGAGCAGACCAGGCTGGCGTTCCTCGCCGACGTCATCCCGCTTCCGAGCAGCGTCATCTCGATGGGAGACGTCTTCCTTGCGATCGGTGTCGGAGTGTTCCTCGAAGACCAGATCCGTCGCCCCGTTCGGCTGTTCGCCCACCGCGTC
>JAOZMA010000117.1 GCA_029934555.1 Acidimicrobiia bacterium
AATCCGGTCACCGGACTCCACGCGCACCAGGTCTCCCGGGACCAATTGGGCGGCCAGGATGTGCTCCATGTGTCCGTCGCGGCGGACCCACACGTAGGGTGCAGCCATCTTCTTCAGACGCGCCAGGGCGTCTTCGGCCCGGTACTCCTGCCAGACGCCCATGATCGTGTTGAACGCCAGGATCACCAGGATCGCGATCGACTCGATCGGCCATCCGTGCATGCCTTCGGTCGTCCAGATCACCGCATCGAACGCCAACGCGAACAACAAGATGTAGATGATCGGGTTGTGCAGCTGGCGTAGCACCCGCTCCCACCATGGTGTCGGCCGGGCCTCGGGCAGCGAATTGGCACCGACAGCGGTGAGTCTCGCTGTGGCCTCCGCCGAAGTGAGTCCACCGGCGGTTGACGGCGCCAGATTCTCGGTGACCGCGTCAGCCGACACGAGGAATTCCTTCGTAGGTGCGAGTCTCTATGACGACTCCTTTGCAGTTCGGTTCGAATTCCGCGCCGGTTTGAGCGGGGTGATGAAGCCCTCCGGCTTCACCGCCAGCACGGAGCAACGAACCGATCGGAGGATCGTTTCGGCAGTATTGCCCATGATCAGACCCCTGAGCCCGGTCCGTCCCACGGTGCCCATGACGACGAGGTCGACGTCGAAGTGGTCGGCTAGACGAGGCAACACGACGCCGGGTGCGCCGGCGACCATGTGAATCGAGCGTTCCGATTCGGTGACGTGGCGGATGGCCAGGATCTCGAGCTCTCCAAGCCGCGTGGCTTCGGTGTCCCGGACCATGACATCGACCATCTCTCCAGGCAGCCCGACGTACGGAGACGATCGCAGGGTCGCTTCACCGGCAAGGGTCCAGGCATGGCCGATGTGGAGTTCCCAACCCTTGCGATGCGCAAGTGACGAAGCGAGCTCCATGATCAGGTCGTTCAATCCGTCACGAATCGGATCGTCCGGGTCCGGATCCACCAGCGCGAGAACCCGACGCGTGCCAGATCGACCGGACCGCATCACCCACACCGGGACGGGACACTTGCGCAGCAGGTGCATCACGCCACTGCTCAGGTGCGGCTCGTCCGGCTTCTCAGCGACCGGTTCTCCCACCATGACCAGGTCATGTCCTTCGGACAGAACTCGACGGATCACTTCCACGAACGGCTCGCCGACTGCCTCGACAACCTCGACGTCCGGTCCGCCCCGGGTGTTCTCGAGCAGACGCCGGAGCTGCTCCTCCCGGTCGTGGAGCAGCGCCGCCTCGATATCGATGACACGACCTTCTACGTTCATCGTCCGTCTCCATGCCGGCATCGGTGTAACGACGTCCATCACAGTGAGATGGGCGTCGTTGGTGTTCGCAAGGTCGACGGCAGCACGGAGGGTCAACGGCTCCAGATGCCCGGGTGTCGTCGCAACCAGGATGTTCTTGAATCTGTCCATCAGCTCACCCTTTCCTCAATCGGCCGGTCCATGCCCGGCGTGTTCGTTGGTGTTGTGGCGTCGTTCGGCGAATCCGTTCGTACGATCGAGGCGCTGCGGCGTCCCGCGAGATAGCCGAATCGCGGTCGGCGTTCCGAGTCATCGGTGGCGGCTTCTCGCGGGCTCGAGCTCTCGCTTGGATCGCGGGCTTCGCACGATGGGTCCACGCACCGTCTCACAGGCGCGTCGCGATCGGGAAGCGGATCGGCGAGACAGACGAGGAGTCCCGCTTGCGGGCGGTTGGTACGGGGAGCCATTTCGGCCTCCAGCTACGTTGAGAGAACACTTCACTTCATCGTGAAGGTCTCTCCCGCCCCGGAGAGGCCCAGCACGCCGGGCCCGAGGGCCGTATTGACGACTGTGCTGGTTTGGGGATACTCCCCTTCAGTGCTATATATATCATGAAAGAGATGTCATGTCTAGATGCTGAGCGCTTCAACGACGTGAAGTCCGCTGAACACATCGAAACGAAGATAAGAGGCGGGGATGACCGACAACGAACGGCGACCGTGGACGTTCCTCACCAGCCACGCGCGAGTGCTGATCCTTATCTCTCAGAACCCGGACATTCGCGTGAGAGATCTTGCCGAGATAGCCGGTATCACCGAGCGTTCCACCCAGCGGATCATCGTCGAACTCGAAGACGGCGGCTATCTCACCCACGAGAAAGTCGGTCGTCGCAACCGCTACAAGCTGAGCACGACGGCCACCCTCCGCCATCCCCGCGAACAGGCCGTCGAGATCGGCCTTCTCCTCGACGTGTTCAAGAACGACGACGACTCCACTTCCTGATGCCCGTCGTTTCGTGCGCCTGAGCCAAGCGAGCGGGCGAGGGTGTCGTGTGCCCCTACCGTTGGAGCCGACGGCGAGCGATGCTGTCACTCTGATAGTTTCAACCTGACGACAACAGGAGAGAGAACGTCCATGCGACCGCACTACCTGCAACCGCTCTTCGCACCGAAGTCCGTCGTGATGTTCGGTGCCAGCGATCGGTCCGACTCGGTTGGCGAGATTGTCTTCAGGAACCTGCTGGAGGGAGGTTTCGGGGGCGAGATCTACGCCATCAATCCCAAGCGTGACGAGATCCAGGGCCACAAGGCATATGACGATCTTGAGTCGATCGATCGGCCGATCGACCTTGCCGTGGTGGCGACACCCGCCGGAACGGTCCCCGCCATCGTCGAGGACTGTGGAAAGCACGGCATCAAGGCGATGATCATCCTGTCGGCCGGCTTCCGCGAAGTCGGTGGGCCCGGTCGGGCCCTCGAGCGGAAGGTCGTGGACCTTGCACGCTCGTACGGTATCCGGTTCCTCGGCCCGAACTGTCTCGGACTCATCCGCCCGAGCATCGGCTTGAACGCCACGTTCGGCAACAACAACGCCGCCGAGGGCGGTATCGCCCTGGTCTCGCAATCCGGAGCCTTGTGCACTGCGATCCTCGACTGGGCCGAGAACCGTGACGTCGGATTCTCCGCGGTGGTGTCGACCGGCATTGGAGCCGACCTGGGCTTCGGCGACATCCTCGACTACCTCGCGTCCGACCCGAAGACACAGAGCATCATCCTGTATGTCGAGGGCGTCCAGGACGCCCGGCGGTTCATGAGCGGGATGCGTGCGGCTGCTCGGGCGAAGCCGGTGATCGTGATCAAAGCGGGCCGTCACTCGGAGGGCGCGGCCGCTTCGATGTCACACACCGGGGCCCTCGTCGGTGGCGACGAGGCATTCACCGCGGCGGTCAACCGGTCGGGTGTCGTGCGCGTGGACACGATCAGCCAGGTCTTCGCCGCCGCCGGCACGCTCTCGTCGCGCTATCGGAGCAGCGGAAACCGTATCGTTATCATCACGAACGCCGGCGGCCCGGCGGTCCTCGCGGCCGATCACTTCGCAGATGTGCGTCTCGAACTGGCCGAGCTTGGCAAAGAGACCATCAGCCGTCTCAACGCAGTGCTGCCGCCCACATGGTCGCGCCGCAATCCCGTGGACATCATCGGAGATGCTCCACCCGAGCGTTACGAGGAAGCGATCGACGTCTGCCTCGAGGATCCCGATGTTGACGGTGTGCTCGTCATCCTCACACCGCAGGCGATGACCCGCCCCCTCGAGGTGGCGGAAGCAGTGGTCAAAGCAGCCGATCACAAGGACAAGCCGATCGTTGCGTCGTGGATGGGGGGTCGTCAGGTCAACGCCGCACGTCAGGCGTTTCGCAGAGCGAAGATACCAACGTTCAACACACCCGAGGCGGCCGTCGACGCGTTCCACTACCTCGCTTCCTACCGGTTGAACCAGAAGCTGCTCCTGCAGACTCCGGAGCGCCTCTCACTTCACCACGAGGAGCCGAACACAGAGGCGGCCCGACTCATCATCGAGAGCGCTCTCGCGGACAAGAGGAGCGTGCTGACCGAACCCGAATCGATGGCGCTTCTCGACGCGTTCCGAATCCCGACCGTGCGTAATGGCATCGCCAGATCTGCCGAAGAGGCGTTGATCGTTGCCGTTTCGATGGGTTTTCCGGTTGCGATGAAGATCTACTCGGAGGACATCTCTCACAAGTCCGATGCCGGCGGTGTCGAACTGGGTATTCAGAACGCGACGGATGTGCGAGGCGCCTATGTCGATCTCATGGAGCGGGTCCACAAGGCCAGGCCGGAGGCCGCTCTTCAGGGCGTTACGGTCGAACAGATGCGGCGTTCTTCGAGCGCTCGAGAGGTCATGATCGGGGTGATCAGCGATCCGGTGTTCGGGCCCGTGATCAGCTTCGGTCTCGGAGGGACCTGGGTCGAGGTGATGGAGGACGTGGCCGTGGCCCTGCCGCCGCTCAACGAGCGTCTGGCCAAGAACCTCATCTCGCGGACCAAGATCGCAGGATTGCTCGAAGAGTTCCGGCACCTACCGGCGGTCGACATCGAGTTGCTGGTCGACGTGTTGCTGCGGGTGTCCAACATGACGTGTGAGCTCCCCTGGCTCCAGGAGATGGACATCAACCCACTGTTCGTCGACGAGGATGGTGTCGTGGCGGTTGATGCACGGATCGTCGTGGGTGTTCCGCGTCCCTCGACCGACCCGTACCACCACATGGCCATCCACCCCTATCCATCCGATCTCGAGACGCATTTCCAACTCCCCGACGGCACCGACGTCACGATCCGACCCATCCGACCGGAGGACGCCGAGATCGAAGCCGACTTCGTCAGGGATCTGTCGGACGAGGCCAAGTATTTCCGGTTCATGCATGCCCTCGATGAATTGACACCGGAGATGCTGGTGAGGTTCACGCAGATCGACTATGACCGTGAGATGGCGCTGATTGCAACGACCAACGAAGGTGGGCGTGAAGTCGAGCATGGTGTAGTTCGGTATGTCACGAATCCTGATCTGACCAGTTGCGAGTTCGCTCTGGTGATCTCGGAAGAGATGCGTGGGCACGGGATCGGGCAGCGGATGCTCAAGCGACTCATGGAGATCGCCCTTTCCCGTGGGCTCGACAGGATGGAGGGCGAAGTTCTCGGCGAGAACCATCGGATGCTCGACATGGTGAGATCCATGGGATACCAAGTCCAGAGCAGCCCCGATGATCCCGGTGTCAAGTTTGTGTGGAAGGACCTCTGACCGGAGACTGAGGACGAGCACCGGAAGTTGCCTTCGAGAGTCGCTCGCACCGGCAGGTGATGATCGTCCGGGAATCTGATGTGACCGCCGCGTGTTCAAACACGTCATACGCCCATGAGAGGTGCGGGACATCCGGGCAGCAGGCGTCAACGAACCAGTAGGGGACTCATCATGAGGAAAGCGAATCTGATCATCGCGGCAGGGGCCTTCGCTCTCATTGCAGCGGCATGCTCTGGAGGGTCCGACGGAGAGGCATCGGTTCGACCGTTCTCCGAGGTGCAGGCCACGGACGCTACGTTCGAGAACGATCCCACGTTCCCCGGGAGAGGGATCCTACGGGTTGACACGACCGAGCCCATGATCTGTGCGATTGTCTGGGGTGAGACCGAAGACCTCGGCAACTTCAACAACTCACTGGACATGAACGGCACCGGCATCGTCGAGCACAACGTCATGCTGCCGGGGGCCGAGGCAGGCAAGACCTACTTCTACCGGTTGCAGGGGTCCGCGGCCGACGGGACCCTGTACCAGAGCGAGTTGCTGACGTTCACACTGCCACCCGGTGATGGCACTCCGACGGACGACGCGGCTGCGGAGCATGGCGTCAACGTTGCCGAAGGAGCGACGGTCATCGAGGTCAGCAGCGAGTTCAGCGAATCGTGGTCGGGCGCGAATGCATTCGACGGAGATCTCAACACCGAGTGGTCCAGCGCCGGCGATGCCGACGAAGCCTTCGTCACCATCGATCTGGGTTCCGCACAGGAGATCGCAGGCGTGGAGTTCCTCACGCGATCGATGGCAGACGGTTCGGCCACCACCGAGACGTTCTTCGTGGTGGTCGATGATGGCGATCGGCTTGGTCCGTTCGTTGCAGGGAATCCAGCCAACCCAGTGCTCAACGAGGTTTCATTCACCGGACAGGTTCTTCGGTTCGAGGTTCAGGACACCACCGGTGGCAATACCGGAGCTATCGAGATTCGTGCATTCGCACCGCTCGCGATGTCCGACGGGTGAATCGGGCGATTCGGGCTATCGTCGACTGAGTGACGGAGACTCAATCGCCCCAGAACCTTGGTAGCGCGCTCGCGTTCGCCACGAGACGAGTGGCTACGCCGGTCGAGGCGATGCATCGAGTCATCGCGGGAAGCTGGCTCGATTCCCTTGGATCCATCGGTGCGACGGTTCGAAAGATCAACGACACGCTGACGACCGTGGCCTACGGATCCGTGCGTCTTGGCGTCGACGTCGTGGGGTTCGGCCTCGACGAGCTGGTCACGGTTGATCGGGGCGCGGTGGACTCTGTCCAGGCGTTCGTGAACGGCTTGTGGGGTGACGATCTCGGCCGGCGCGGGGATCGGCTGGAGATCACGATGGCCATCCGCGACGATGGGGGAGCGCCGGTGGCGATCGGACCGGATCTGGCTGCGTCTTTCCCGACAGCGACTGGACGCCTGGTCGTGCTCGTACACGGACTCGTCGAAACGGAGCGGTGCTGGTTCGGTAGCGAGACCGCACCGGGCCTGGCGGAGGCACTCGAGAACGATGCGGGGCTTACTCCCATCTCGATCCGGTACAACTCGGGGCTCCGGGTATCGGACAACGGTTCGTTGCTGAGCTCCTTGATCGAGGAGGCCCGTGACAACTGGCCGGTCCCGCCGCAGTCGATAGCCCTCGTCGGCCACTCGATGGGTGGCCTCGTTGTTCGCAGCGCCTGTGCAACCGCTCAAACC